>CAJQOF010000166.1 GCA_905479855.1 uncultured Cytophagales bacterium | reverse complement strand
TCCCTATCAAACAACTGCTCACCCTGCCCAACGTCTTGCCCACACAGTTGAAGTCGTTCATCAAAGATTGTTTCCCCAAAAAGCCATACGCCCTGCACTATTGTTAAGCGGCATTTGCACCCTGTTTAAAACCACAAATAACCCTTCGAACGTACGCTCCCATAAACCGCTCTTGAGCGGGCTATGCCCCTATTTTTGCACTTTCACGGTAGCCTTTATGGTGCGTAGGGCTATAAACGGCCGCCAAAACCTTGAAGTAATGGGCCCAAAACCCAACATTAACAGCAGGAAGAGTTTTGTCTTGGCAGCAGAATTGTTAAATTTGCCCGGTGCTGGTCTACGTGTTTGTAGCCATGCCGTAATTTTTTATCTAAAAAAACCATCTTATGAGTGCAGCAGCAGAGACTTCTCCTTGGGAATCTCACTATACCCCTGGTTTTGACCTGGAGTATACGGACCAAGAAAGGGAGGAAATGACCAAAAGCTACAAAGCAACCCTCACTGCCATCACAGAATTCGTGGTCGTGCAAGGCGTAGTAGTAGACATCAGCAATCGTGACGTTATTGTCAATATTGGCGCTAAGTCGGACGGCCTTGTTCCACTGAATGAATTTCGCGATTCCCCCGACCTCAAGCTTGGCGATGAGGTGGACGTTTATATAGAAGAGCAGGAAGATGCGCGAGGGCAGCTTGTCCTTTCTCGGAAAAAGGCCAAATTGGTGAGAGGATGGGAGAAGATCCAGGCTGCAGCAGACACGAAAGAAGTGCTAGAGGGGCTGGTGAAGCGTAGAACCAAAGGCGGATTGATTGTGGATATCTATGGTGTAGAAGCGTTTCTACCAGGTTCGCAAGTTGATGTGAAGCCCGTACGCGACTTTGATGTGTATGTAGGGAAATCCATCGATGTTGCCGTGGTAAAGATTAACCACGCCACGGACAACGTAGTCGTTTCCCACAAAGCGCTCATAGAAGAGAGCCTAGAAAGCCAAAAGAGTGTCATCATTGGCAACCTAGAAAAAGGACAGATTCTGGAAGGAATTGTCAAGAACATGACCAACTTTGGGGTTTTTGTGGACCTAGGTGGGCTAGATGGCCTACTCCACATTACAGACATTGCTTGGGGAAGAATTGGCCATCCGGAAGAACTGCTAGAGCTTGGCCAAAAGATCAAGGTAGTGGTAACCGATTTCAATGAGGATAAAAAGCGTATCTCTCTAGGCATGAAGCAACTTACTCCCCATCCGTGGGAGGCGTTACCCGAATCTATGGTCATTGGTTCCAAGGTAGAAGGGAAGGTAACCAACGTAGCAGATTATGGCATCTTTTTAGAGGTCATTCCTGGCGTTGAGGGGCTTATTCACATCTCAGAAATGTCTTGGTCACAATATCCAACCAACATCCGGGACACCGTAAAACCAGGAGATAAGTTTGAAGCAATCGTGCTGACCCTAGATCGAGAAGAACGAAAAATGTCCCTGGGCGTCAAGCAACTCACCGGCAACCCATGGGAGAGCCCAGACCTACTAGAGCGGTATGCGCTAGGCACCAAACATCTAGGCCTCATTAGGAACATGACCCACTTCGGGGTGTTTATAGAACTAGAAGAAGGCATCGAAGGCCTTATGCACGTTTCTGATTTATCTTGGACACAAAAGGTGAATCACCCTTCTGAGGTGCTAAAAGTTGGCGAGCAAGTAGAAACAATCATACTGGAAATAGACCCAGAGAACCAGAGAATGTCCTTAGGGCATAAACAATTAGAAGAAAATCCGTGGGATGCTTACGGAGAAGAGTTTTGTGTAGATTCGCTCCATAAGGGCACTATTACCAAGAAATTGGATAAAGGTGTTCTAATCGCCCTGGAACACAACCTAGAAGGGTTTGTTCCTAAGCGCCATTTGACCAAACAAGATGGCCAAGAAGCAGCACTGGGCGAGCTACTTGACCTGAAAGTGATTGAGCTTTCCAAGCCCAATAGGCGCATTGTGCTTTCTCACACAGCTACCTTTTCGGAAGTGATTGAGACCAAAGCCAATACTACAGCGCAGGCCAAGCCAAAGAAAGGAGAAAAAGAACGGTCTAGTGGTGGTGGCAACTTTATGACAGCAGAGAAATCTACTTTGGGAGACATTGCAGCTTTGGCTTCTTTGCAGAAGAAAATAAACAACACAGAAGAAGACAGTGAGTAAGCGCGGTGAGGCAACCGTAAAGCGCTCCGTCTCTGTGCTATAGGGTCGCGTGGCCGAGTGGCTAGGCAGAGGTCTGCAAAACCTCGTACGGTGGTTCGAATCCACTCGCGACCTCTTCTTGCGCTGGGAGTCCCTTGCGCAAGGATATACCTGCCTGGGTGGCGGAATTGGTAGACGCGTTGGTCTCAAACACCAATGGTAGCAATACCGTGCCGGTTCGATTCCGGCCCCAGGTACATTTTGCGGCCATTGCACATAACGCCCTGGCGCCGTTTTCATGAGGATTCACCGTTGTATACCCACTATGGTGCTGCACAAAAAAACGCCGATGCATGCCCCCTAACCTTCCCTACACCGCTCCCCTAGCTTCATCGCCTTATCCTTACACAATGCCAGAAAGACCAACTGCTACTACCCATACAAGCAGCACGCTACAAGAGGTCGTCTCCCATGCCAAGGAGTACGGGTTTTTGTACCCCTCTAGTGACATTTATGATGGCCTACAGGCAGTGTATGATTACGGCCCCCATGGTGCTGCCCTAAAGCGCAACCTGCAGAACTTATGGTGGCAGAGCATGACCCACCTCCACCAAAATATTGTGGGCATTGACGCAGCCATCTTTATGGATCCCCGCATCTGGCAAGCTTCTGGCCATGTGGAGAGCTTCAGTGATCCTCTCATCGATAATAAGGATTCTCAAAAGCGGTACCGTGCAGATGCGCTTATTGAAGAGCATGCGGCCATGCTGGCGCAAAAAAACATGGCCAAGGAGGGGGAGGAGCTGCTAAAAAGCATGCACCAGCTGCTAAAAACAGAGGATTTGGTTGGGTTGCATGCGCTTATTGTGTCAGCAGGTATTCAATGCCCAGTGGCTAAGACGAGCAATTGGACAGCTGTGCGGCAGTTTAACCTGATGTTTTCTACGCAAGCAGGCGCGCTGGCAGAGGAGGCCAATACGATCTATCTAAGGCCGGAGACGGCACAGGGAATCTTTGTCAACTTCCCCAATGTGCTAAAAACAAACCGCATGAAGGTGCCTTTTGGCATTGCGCAAATTGGCAAGGCTTTTAGGAATGAGATCGTCGCCCGCCAATTTATCTTCCGCATGCGTGAGTTTGAGCAGATGGAGATGCAATTTTTTGTGCGCCCTGGCACAGAGGCGCATTGGTTTGACTATTGGAAAGAACACCGCATGCAGTGGCATCTGGCACTGGGTATCCCTAACGCACAGCTTCGCTTACAACCTCACGAACAGTTGGCCCATTATGCCCAAGCAGCGGTGGATATTGAATATGCCTTTCCCTTTGGCCAAAAGGAGATAGAAGGCATCCATTCCAGAACGGATTTTGACCTCAAAAACCACCAAGTACACAGCAAAAAAAAGATCCAGTACTTTGATCCTGAGATTAACCAGAACTATACGCCTTATGTAATTGAAACTTCACTGGGCTGCGATAGGATGATCTTGGCGCTCCTTTGCCAAGGGCTTGTGCAAGAAACCGTAGTAGTAGATGAGAAGCCAAAGAGCAGAACCTACCTGAAGCTGCCTCCTGCCCTGGCGCCCATTAAAGCCGCTATCTTGCCTTTGCTAAAAAAGGACGGCCTGCCCGAAAGAGCGCAAAAGATTTTTAACGAACTGCGCTTAGACTTTGCAGTAGCCTATGAAGATGGTCAGTCTATTGGGAAGCGCTATGCTCGGCAGGATTTAATTGGAACGCCTTATTGCATTACCATAGACCATCAAACTTTGGAGGATGAAACCGTTACACTAAGGGAGCGGGATAGCATGGAGCAGCACCGCCTTCCGGCGCAGGCGCTTAGGAGTTTCCTCTTTGAGAAAGTAACTTTGCAGAGTATCTTGCAAAAGCTCCCGAATATTTAGGGAATAGCCGGGGCATGCGAATAGGCTTTTCGCAGCAATAATTTACTTGGGGAATTAGCTCAGCTGGTAGAGCGTCTCGATGGCATCGAGAAGGTCGGGGGTTCGACTCCCCCATTCTCCACACTTTTTCTGGTTGGTTCTCCGCAATTGGTCCAATATTTGGGGCGACTTGCCTGGTTTCTTTGCGCTTGAGATATTCCTATTCCTCAAAGAGTTCTGGCTGATAGCACTGTGCAAGAGCATGGGCGCCTGCCGCTATCTTTCCATGACGGTTCCTTACTGCATGATCCATCTTGGCAAGCCTTACCTAGAAACCATAGGGACAGTAATGGGGGCCATTGCGCTGGGCTCTCTGAGCATGAAAACCAAAAGCGTTTACCAAGGGACATTCCTGCATGTCACCTTGGCGCTCTCTATGGATTTGCTTGCGCTTGCGCAAAGGGGAGAGTTTCCTACTTCTTTTTGGCCGTAGGGGGCGAACCGCTGCTTTGGTATAATCCTTACTTGCGTGATTAAGATGGGAAAAAAGTCTAAACTCTTCCTTCTTGCCCTATAACAAGTTTATAACCACATAGGGGATTACCTGCTTGATCGACTCCAGTATCGGGTGCATTCTGCTTATCTACAGGGGCAATAACATACGTTCCCTGACCAACTCTATCAACATCTTTGGTCACTGTATATAAAACAGCAGATGATTTTGAATAAGAGATCGTGATATTTCCTACAGATTTATTGGGGAGGGACGGCGGTTGAACTTTCAAAAGTAGTTTCTGCTCTTCATCATCAAATTGCGAGACTATTTCATCAATAAGACCGACAGGATCGATATACTGTTTGATATTGTCAGAAAAAAGTGAATGTTGGATCTTTTTAGCATTGGTACTCAGGTTGTAATGTTCTAGAATATGGGCTACTCTTCCCTTCTTTACCCGTCTACCCCGCTTATATATGAGTCCTTGGGGGGATATATATTGTCAGCTAGTTCCCTCTGCTTTCTGGGCTTCTTCAGTCAATGTACTTTTGCTCTTCTCACCACTTGAGGATGTACTGATACTTGAAGTTGTAACGCTACTGGCCGTTGTTGTGTTTGTTGTACTTTTCTCCTCTTTTTTGTTCTCCGCTTCCATTGAAAAAGCTGGGGACGCAATGACTACACCAACCAGAAAAAAGAGTGTTACAACTAAGTGGTAAGTTTTGTTCATGATGTAGAGAGGCTTTATCAGTTTAATTAAGACAATAGGCCCAAAA
>CAJQOF010000165.1 GCA_905479855.1 uncultured Cytophagales bacterium | reverse complement strand
CTCAAAAAGGCCTGGCGCAAATAATCGAGAAAAAGTATAGCGCCAAGGCGAAAGCGCAGTCCCACGTAAAGGCTGTGCTGCAAGTCTCTATGGCTTTTTGTGGTAAGGAGGTGGCGTTGGCGTACAAAAATGGATAGAGGCAGGCCTACTTTTTGTAAGAATGTGCCTCCTGGCCCTAAGGCGTTGTAAAGAATTAAGTATCTATTCTACGAACATGCTCTTTTTGATTTTTTCGTCTTTGAAACTTCTTGAGAGCCGCTAATCGCAACAAAAAAACTCCAGTAATAAAGTACAATAATATCAAGTTATTGTCTTACGGTACCTCAGTAGAGAACAATCGGGATATTTGTAGGGATACTAAAGAACGTTACTGTAAGAGGTAGATACCCCCGGGCGGGTAGCTACAATAATATTGTGTCAGTTGATAAAGGGGGGCTTAGCCCCCCCTCAGTATACTTACCCCTCCACCATCACCTCCACGCTGCTGTGCAAGAAATTGGTCAACGCACTACCCTGTAGCATGTCCTTTGCCAGCAACGCCAAACTATAAGCCTGCTGCGCTAGCTGGGTCTGCTTCTCCTCCTCCTTCGCTTGCAATAGCTTTTGCACCAGCGGGTGGTTCGCATTAATGGTCGCCTGCACGTGAGCAGGGAAATTACCACCACCCAGCCCCGGCATGTTGTGTTGCATCCTCTTCATAAACTCAGGCACCGTAATGGTCACCGGCAGTTCATCCTCCGCCATAGCCATAATAGCCCAATTAATCTGTTCGCCAGGTACCGCCTTGGTGTAGACAGCTTTCAGTTGCTCTTGCGCTTCTTCTGTGAGCGCTATCGCTTGCGGCTCATCTTTATCAATCAAGTTACCCACCAGTTCAGCGTCCACCCCCTTCAACGCCACCTTATCCAACTTCTGCTCTAGCAGGTTAAGAAAGTGCAAATCGATCGGCTGGTCCAGCACCAACACATCATAGCTGCGCTTACCGCAAGACTGAATGTACTGATCCTGCTTTTCAGGCGCAGTGGCATAGAGCATGACCAAAGTATCATCCTTACCCGTTTGCGTAGGCTTTATCTTTTCTCGGTACTCCTCCACGGTAAAATACGTATGGGTGGTGTTCTTCAGCAGCGCAAACTCCTTCGCCTTCTCAAAAAACTTCTCTTCCGTTAGCATGCCATACTTCACAACAAGTTCCATACTAGGCCACTTCTCCTCGTAGGCCGCCCTATCCTCCTTAAACAGCTCCTCCAGCTTATCCGCCACCTTCTTGGTGATGTAGGTATTAATCTTCTTTACATTGCTATCTGACTGGAGCGCACTGCGGGATACATTGAGCGGAATGTCTGGCGAATCGATGACCCCATGCAACAGCGTGAGAAAGTCCGGCACCACATCCTTCACCTCGTTGGTGATGAATACCTGCCTGGTATAGAGCTGAATCTTGCTTTGCTGCTGCTCGAAGTTGTTGGCCACCTTGGGGAAGTAAAGAATGCCCGTAAGGTTAAACGGATAGTCCACGTTGAGATGAATCCAGAAGAGCGGATCTTGCGCAGAGGGGTAGAGCTCTTTGTAGAAAGCCAAGTAATCCTCATCCTTTAACTCACTAGGCGCCTTGGTCCAGATAGGGTGGGGGTTGTTAACCACCTTGCCGTCGAACTCAATTTCCACCGGCAGGAACTTGCAGTACTTTTCCAGCAACTGCTGAATCCTCTCTTTCTTTAAAAAAGGTTCAGCATCCTCCGCCAAATGGAGCACCACGTCTGTGCCCACCTCTTGCTTGGTTGCCTTGGCAATCTCAAACTGGGTAGAGCCTTCGCAAGTCCACTGCGCCGCCTCGGTATCCTTTTGGTGAGATTTTGTGATGATCTCAACCTTATCGGCCACCATAAAGGAAGCATAAAAGCCCAGCCCAAAGAAGCCAATAAGCTTTTGCTCTGCCTGGTCTTGGTACTTCTCCATAAACTCCGTGGCGCCAGAGAAGGCCACCTGGTTGATGTACTTCTTGATATCCTCAGCCGTCATGCCAATACCCTGGTCACTCACCGTAATGGTTTTTAGCGCCTCATCCACGGAAATTTTCACCTTGAGTTGCTCCGTGTTCCCATCGTACTGGCCCATTGCCGCCAGCTGCTTTAGCTTTTGTGTGGCATCTACTGCATTGGATACAAGCTCTCTCAAAAATACTTCCTGGTCCGAGTACAGGAATTTTTTAATGATGGGAAATAAATTCTCGGTATGGACTGATATTTTTCCTTGTTCGTTCATAGATTTTTATGTTATTAAAATGATTCATGGGGTGGCCGCAACTCATATCGTGCGCTTGCGCCGGAATTAGCGTGGTGCTGCCATGGTCATAGCTTATAAGGTAATTTGAGGGGCAAGTAAGTTGACAAGTCCTCGCCCAAAAGATCCGCAAAAGAAACAAGGCTTACTTCTCAGCAACATCGACTTGAAATTACGCCAGGAAATTCTTTTTTTCTCTGGTTTGTTGCTCAACGGCAGCGATGAGGGGCGCGAATAACTTATTGAAAGCCAAGCAAAGGTAGGCAATCTTATTTTCCGCACTTCGG
>CAJQOF010000164.1 GCA_905479855.1 uncultured Cytophagales bacterium | reverse complement strand
CTTGGCTGGTGCGTAGCCATTGCGCCAAAGGGCATTATGTGTTGGTGCAAGACGGTTTGCACCAGCTCTACTTTATAGCCCCCACGGGGCAACTTCTTTGGAAAAAAACCTTGGAGGGGCCTATTACTACGGAGCTCTTTGAGGTGGACTTTTACAACAACAACAAAACACAGTACCTCTTTGCCACCGCCACCCAACTGCATTTGATCGACTGCAATGGACGGGCAGTAAGCAAATATCCACAGCCACTGCCGCAACCCAATCAGCCAAGCCTGCTCAATGTGGTGGATTACAACCATGATCTACACTACCGCTTTTTAATCGCCAATGCTGCAGGGAATATTTATCTAAAGAATCAATACTACCAACCGCTCCCTGACTGGAACCCGCTGGCTTTGGGGCAGGGGTTTGTAGGTCTGCCTTTTCACCTTCGCATTCAGGGCAAAGACTATCTGCTGGCGTTGCAAACAAACGGACGGTTGCAGTTGATGAATAGAAAGGGCAAAAACTATACCGGATTCCCGATTGATTTAAAAGCGGATGTGCACAATCCATTGGTGGTGCGCAAGGGCAAAACGGCGGCTGAGACGCTACTCATTGTGCTCACCGATGCCGGCCAACGCGTTTCTTTTAACTTAACTGGCAAAGCCGTGGAAACTGTGCAGCTCGATCGTCCTGATGAAAGAGGCCGCTTTGTGCTCTGCCCAAACAATGCGCCAGGCCAGCAGTACGTTATTATGCGGCAAGATAGCGATAAGATAACGGTGATGGACGAGAGAGGAGACTTGCTTTTTAGCCTACAACACCATGCCCCCAATGGCCGTTTAACGTATTATGACTTTGGCGAGGGCCATCAGTTCTATCTCTTTACAGCGCATGAGCAGGCGACTTACCTCCATGACCATGCGGGTAGGCAATTGAATGAGGAACCTTTCCGTTACCAGCACGGTGTGCGCTTGGTATGCTTGACGAAAGAAAGAAAGCTTAAGGTTTATGGAGGGATTGATCAAGCACTGCTAGTACAAACGGTTATCTATTAGCCAACCAGCCCCCCATCTAAAGATGGGGGCAACATGACGATTACTATGTTTTTTTCAAAACCCAATAAAGAGGCCCTCAACCAGGGGCTAGCCAAAACAAAACAATCCCTTTGGGCACGCCTGGGCAAAGCTGTCGCCGGCAAATCACAGGTAGATGATGCTGTCTTGGATGAGGTGGAGGAGATGCTTATTGCCGCGGATGTGGGGGTAGAAACCACCGTAAAGATTATAGAACGGCTAGAAAAACGGGTAGCACGCGATAAATATCTCAGCACCACAGAGCTCCATCAATTCCTGAAAGAAGAGATGGCTGCCCTGCTTTCAGCCAACGAAGCCTCACCAAATGATCCGCTTCCTCTTCCCTACATTATGTTGGTGGTGGGTGTGAATGGTGTGGGCAAAACCACCACCGTAGCCAAGCTAGCCGCCCAATACAAGCAGTGCGGCAAGAAGGTGTTGTTGGGCGCTGCAGACACCTTTAGGGCCGCTGCCGTAGCGCAGCTTCAACAATGGGGCAAGCGGGTGGGGGTTGACGTAGTGGCCCATGGTATGCACACCGACCCAGCTGCTGTGGCCCATGCAACGGTACAAGAGGGGTTACGCACAGAGGCTGATGTCATTATTATTGATACGGCTGGTAGGCTACACAACAAGGTGGGGTTAATGCAAGAATTGGCCAAGATCAGGCGCACCATCCAGAAGTTAATGCCGGAAGCCCCCCATGAGGTATTGCTCGTGCTAGACGGCAGTACGGGCCAGAATGCTTTTGTGCAAGCAGCCGCTTTTACCAACGCCACGGCAGTAACCGCCCTGGCCATCACCAAGCTGGATGGCACAGCCAAAGGGGGGGTGGTCATCGGCATTGCAGATCAGTTTCAGGTGCCGGTGAAATACATCGGTGTGGGGGAAGGGATCGGGGACTTACAGGTCTTCGATCGGCATGCGTTTGTGGAGACATTGTTTGGAAGCTAACCAAACGGTGGCAGCAAGTTTGTGAAATAAGCGAAAGCCCCTCTTGGCTAACGCTCCTCCACCCGCAAAGCACCTTCCACCCAACGAATCTCGTCTTCAACACCCGACTCCGACAACGCCATAAGGACAGTCTCCTCATAGATGGCATATATTTCCTGGTTCGGGATGTATGTGTTGTACGTGGCCCTACAAGCAATCACCCCCGGTCCATCCTCAAACGTGGCCGTTAAGTAGCCCAATGCATAGAGCAGCGCAAAAGTATCACCCCAATGCTCCCTCGGGAGGTCGCTCAGCCCCACATGCGCATCCGGCTGCCGCGTTTTCCACCCCCGTTTCATCAGTTCAATAAAATATTTTCGCTTCCACGCATCAGCATCCGTCATTAAACGCCGTATTAGTGCATTCCCCAACAGATCCTGCTTCCAGTAGACGCCAAATTTCCCGCCCTGGGCTAGGCAGGAGAGCAGAGAACCCGGATTGTAAAGCGTTACGGTAGCATCGCCAGTGCTGTAGCCTCCATACCAATGGTTAAGCTCCTTCAAATCCACCTGGCTAGGCGAATGAGCCACTAATTCAGCCACCTCCTGCTCAGTAAACCCAAAACAATCTGTATGCCTGCTGTCCAACAAAGTGTTGACCGTCCAGTTGTTCAGTACACAATCCATAGAACTATCCAACACATGGACCAGCCCCGTAAGAACCCCTTGGCGGAGATATTTGTTGTCTTTAAGCGCAGCGCCCAGCAAAGAGATAATCACACCACCTATCTTCTCACTATAGCCATGCAGCACCCCCCTATGGATAGGCGTGTCGTACGCATCAACCAGTACAAAGGGATTTTTTCCATGATGTTCATTGAGCATATTGGTCAGGCGCAGCAAACTAAACGCAAGCTCAACCTCCTCTGCCTTCCCGTGCATCACACGCACAAACTCGTCCCTGCTATACTTCATCACCTTCTCATTCTCCAGCAAATAACTAAACTGCCGATAACAGTGCGCCATCACATCGGCCAGCTGGCTATAAGCACCGTCATAATCAATGCTTTGTATATCAGCAAAGCTGAGAAAGATAACCGGCCATTGGCCTTGATACTTCGTGCATAGCGCAGCTTCCTGCTCGATCTTCAGCCCACGGAACAAGCCAGCCGTATTAGGCGCTGTGCAAGCAAGGAAATAATAGAGCATGGAGAGATTCATGGTCTTACCAAAATAACGTGGTCTGCTGTAGAGGGTGACATGTGAACAGCTCTCTAATACTTCACGGATAAAATCACTCTTATCAACAAACAAATAACGGCCCCCATCCGCATGTGGGGTTCTTACGGTTCTAAAGTCGGTAATACCGACGGGTAGTGTAGCTTTCATCATTTGTAAAGTTTTTTTTGCAGTGAGCATTTGGGCTGAACAGGCAACATCCGCTCAACTGCCGCCAAGGTAGCCTACCTTTCTCTGTTTATCCAAACAAAGGCGCCATTTTTTATCCCCTACCCTCTGCCGCCAGCATAAAAGGGGAATTGCATTGATCTTCCCACGCATAATCGTGCAACGCTACCGCAAGGTAATTTGGTGGAAACCATAAGGAATGGTATACTTGCACCGCATTAAACGGGAAGATAATAACTGATAATTGTTAACTGATAATTGATAACTAGAAATAACCCCATGCAAAAACAACACCAAAGATTCCTCGCCACTATTTTGCTCTTTGGCCTATTGCTGCAAAGCTGCGGTGGTAGTCATCAACTATCAGTGAATAATGATGGCAAAGAGCGCGCCCCTACAGCTAGGGAGCGGAGCGAAGCATCGCCCGTTTGTTGTCCTGAGAAGTCCGGAGGCGCTAATAGCCCGATAAATTCCGCTGTCCACTTCCCCCAGCCGACGCATCGTGCTCCTGCGTTGCCATTGAGGGGGGCCCCTCGCTATGCTCAGCATCAACCACTCCATACAAAGTCCAATCTACCTACCACCACCGCTCTCGGAATACTCACCGCTCTCGGCACGATCACTGCTTTTGGCGGAGAGCGGGTAACTTTTAGCCAGGACGGCCAAAAAGCGATAGTAACGGAAAGTGCCGGCCACACAAGAGAACTTCCGGTCATGTGCATGGAGGGGCATAGCGTAGCAGATCTAGTAAATTACCTCCCACTATTGCGCAAACATTATGTGTACGTGCATACAGATGCGCTAGCAACTGGTAAGAAAAGAGTTGTTTGTGTAGGAAAAAGGGGATTGAGGGGAGGGATGAAGAAAAATCCTGCACCCAATACCCATCACAATAGCCAGGGCAGCGCTAAATCACTTCTTCTCTCAGCCAGCACAAGCTCCAGCCCCTTCGGTGCACATACCAACGTAAACTCCCTCTTACCTAGCTTGGCTGGCATCTGTATTGGAGGCAGTAGCAATAGCCAAGGCAGCGCCCAACCACTGCTTCTCTTGCAACCTACCCACAGTCCTTGTCCTGTATATTCCAGTGTCAGCGCTATGGTAGAGGGAAAATTATTAGCGGCCCAGCAAGCGCAGCCTGCCCAAAACAGATCCGAACAGCAAAGTAAACAGGAGCCGACCAAGGCATCAGCCCGTACGATCGCTAAAGTGGCGAATTTCTTAGCAACATGGAGGAGCGCCCCTTCTGCAAAGCGTAAAGCGCTGGCGCTACAAGCCAAGGGGCTACTAGAAGAAGTGGAAGCATTGGAAAAAGAGATCCAAAGGGACTGCTCATTTAAGGAGAAGATATCCGATGAAATCGATGTACACGCACGGCCTCTACTCGAGCGTAAAAAGGCTGAAAACCAGAAAAATCTCACACAGCTCACCGCATTAAAAGGAGCGCTAAATAACGTGCGCGCTTAAGCGCACGAGAGACCATAATAGTAGCATAAAGCGCCACCGTTTAACCCCAACCAATCACCCCTATGAAAGACACAAGCAACTATTTATTGGGCATACTACTATTCGGAATAGCCGCTTGCAGCTCGATTGACACTTCCGCCTTATACGGTGAATGGAGCTCTCCAACAGAATGTGAAGAGGCGACGGTGATCATATTTAGAGCAGACAACAGCTACCTTATTTATGATGCGCTGGCACTTGGGAGCATAACGGAAGAAGATGATGAGCGCATTGTTGCTTTTGATACTGGTGGGGGCACGGCAGTGATAGAAACTGGCACTTGGGTGTATGACAAGAAGACAAAACTCCTTCAACTAACCGAAAGAAAATCAGCCTTCGAGAATAACGCCTTTACGCAACTCCATGGAGCAGAAGATCCGTTGCGGCTGACCGTGAAGAAAGCAGACAGCAAGGAGCTGGTGATTCACCCTGCCAAAGACCCCAAAGCAGACAATACCTATCTCAAGAATTTGAGAATGACGGACATAGAGGACCAACTACTTCCCTACAAGGAGATTGCTGAAGCCTATGAGGGGTTTGGCAACAAAAATTGCGAAATACCGCTTTCTGGCTATGAAACCAGCCTAAAGCTTACCGACATTGCCTGCACATCCCCCACACAACTCACCTTAGAGAACAAAAAGCGGGAGATCCTCTTCTCCACCACCATTGCGCCTGGAGAAGAGATGCAAGAGATAAGCCTGCCACTCAGTGGGGTAACGGTACTCACGATTAAGGTAGATACTGAAGTACAGAAGGAGAAGTGGCAGTTTCGGGTGGAAGTGCAGTAACCAAAACGGTATGCGCTTGATGGCAAGCGGCGAGTCATTGGCATGATGATTGGCCTTTTTCTTTTAGCAAAGCACCAAACTCGCCGACAAAAGCCCTATAAAGCCAATGATGATAAAGACCAACTGTTGCAGCTGCGCTGATAGCTGTGTTGCCTCTGTACGGCCCACGGCGATGCCGTGCCTCAACAATAAAGGCGCCATGCAGATGCAGCCGTAGCTGCAGGGTGTGTGGGTATATAAGGCCAGAAAAACAACCACGGCAACAAGGCTACCCACAAGCAGGCACCAGTGGTACCCAAGGGCAGCGTTCTTCCCAATACGCACCGGAATGGTCTTTTTTCCCACCTTGGCATCCGCCACAATATCCCGGATGTTATTCACATTCAGCACCGCCACGGCAAGCAGGCCGCAGCTTGTGGCGGGTAACAGCCAGACAGTGCTCAATTGTTGCGTATGGAGATAGAAGGTCCCTCCTACCCCTACTAGCCCAAAGAAGGTGAATACCGCCACATCCCCCCACCCTTGGTAGCCATAAGGCTGGTCACCCAGCGTATAGGTAATGGCCGCTACCACACAAAGCCCCCCCAAGAGTATAAAAAAGAGCAAAGTAACCGAAGCGATGCCGGAGCAGTAGAGCAGCGCCCCCCCTACCCCAATGGTAGGGATTAATAGCCATTGTATGGCCCGCTTTACCTCCTTTAGCGTTACCAAATTGGTTTGTAGGGCACTCGGCGGCTTGGCCTTATTGATAGGGTCGGCACCCCGCACAAAATCCCCGTAGTCATTGGCCAGGTTGCATATAATTTGCAGAAAAACAGCGGTAAGTACCGAAAGAAAACCGATACGCGAATGAAAGAGACCATGCCAAGCGGCCAAGGCGCTCCCTAACCCCACACTAGCAACCGCCAGGGAAGTGGTTTCTACACGGGTGGCTATGGCCCATTTTGAGATGCGTGGGAAGTTCATGGTTGATTGCGTGAGGTACGATAGTGCCCAAAATTAGGGCCGCTAACTGAGAAAAAACAGGAAATGTTGCACAAGGCCATATTTGCCAGCTTAATAGCCCTGAACAATAGTATTGCAAAAACCATTGTTAAAGCCCCACCCAGGCCTCGTTGCTTGTGAGACTTTGAAAGTTCCATCACACAAATGAAGGCAGCTATACGCGGAGAGATTAAGCTGCCCAGTATAAGCCAACTGCTCAAAAGAGGTCAACCATTTTTGTTGCCAATAACCGTGATGCTTACCTTCGCGGCGAGCAAG
>CAJQOF010000163.1 GCA_905479855.1 uncultured Cytophagales bacterium | reverse complement strand
CTGAAGAGCAGCTTGGGCAATACGGCTAAGATCCTTCGCTGCTCCCTCACGAAAGCTCGGGACATGGCTCAGGATGACAAGGCCGGGGCTGCTTCGCTGCGCGAAGCAGCCAAAGAACAGACGCAGCATTCAACGCGAACGCTGTCCGTAGTTGGCAATTACGGACAGCGGAACGACCAGTAACCAGACTGCGTTAGTCACGCTTAATCAGTCTGCTGAAGAGCAGCTTGGGCAATACGGCTAAGATCCTTCGCTGCTCCCTCACGAAAGCTCGGGACATGGCTCAGGATGACAAGGCCGGGGCTGCTTCGCTGCGCGAAGCAGCCAAAGAACGGACGCAGCATTCAACGGCAACCATAGCCAATCGGGCGACTGCGTCGCCCACCATCTTTTGTCATCCCGAGGTTTATGCTGAACGAAGTGAAGTACCCCGAGGGATCTTAGCACGTCCGTTATCCTGCCATATGCCGGTTTATTATCCTGAGTGCCTTTTTTACCCGCTGTCATTAGTCTTCAGACTAACGACCAGCCCCAAAAAGCGAAAGACAGGTATGTTTTTTCTGCAAAATGTTTATATTCGCACGCCAAGCGTAGGCGAGCCGCCAGCGAGGAGGTAGCAAGTGGGTGGGGGTGCTTCGCTGCGCTTGGTTTTGTGTTGCGGCTAGCCTCTAGTCACCAGGTCACGGACACTCCACCGCTATCCTTCCTTAGCCATTTTCCTACACGCAATAAAGGGCTGCGCAGCATCGGCCATGGATGCGACAGCCAGGGCTTTGGCGTATCCTTGCTACTTTTGCACCCACACCAACATTAGCGAGCAGCATGAAGACCGCCTACATTTTCCCAGGGCAAGGCGCCCAGTTCCTAGGCATGGGCCAGGACCTATACACCACCAATGCATATGCCAAAGAACTCTTTGAAGAGGCCAATGATATTTTGGCTTACCGCATTACTGATGTGATGTTCGAAGGCAGAGAAGAGGAGTTGAAAGAAACAACCATCACGCAACCTGCCGTTTTTTTATATTCGGTGATTTTGGCCAAGACGACCAAGCGCTTTCGGCCTGATATGGTAGCGGGCCATTCTTTGGGAGAGCTTTCAGCGCTGGTAGCCAACGAGGTGCTCTCCTTTGGTGATGGCCTTTGGCTGGTGTCTGAGAGGGCCGAGGCCATGCAGAAGGCCTGCGAACAAGCACCTGCTGCCATGGCTGCCATTCTGGGTTTGGCCGATGAGGTGATAGAGAAAGTATGCGACAGTATTGAACCGTTTGTAATCCCTGCCAACTACAATTGCCCTGGTCAGTTGGTGATCTCCGGTACACAAGAGGGCGTTGCCCTAGCTTGCACAGCGCTAAAAGCTGCCGGTGCCAAAAGAATCGTTCCCCTTCCTGTAAGTGGCGCCTTCCACTCGCCACTGATGGAGCCTGCCAAAGAGCGGCTGGCCTGGGCCATTGACCAAATGAATTTCCGGCGAGGTAGATGCCCTATCTACCAAAACGTAAATGCTACGGCCACAGTGGAACCTGAGCAAATCAAAGAGAACTTGCTACAGCAACTCACTTCGCCAGTGCTATGGACCCAAACGGTGCAGCAGATGGTAGTGGATGGTGCCCGGAGCTTTGTAGCGTGTGGGCCTGGGAATGTGTTGCAAGGGCTGGTAAAGAAGATTGACAAGGAAGTGCAGGTAGCGGCGCTCTAAACGCCCCTTGGGGGACTAGCCATGAACAAAAACACCTACAAATCAGAGAAAAGGAAGGGGCTTTTTTCCTACTTAGAGCGCGCCATGCACTTCGAAGAGACTACCTTCCACGGCCTGCCTGGGCGCTATGTGCCTAAGCTCTTGTTTCTCTTTTGTATTGGTATCTTCTATGTAGGCAATACGCACTACCATGAGAAAATGCTGCGCCAAATTGCGCAATTAGAGCGGGAAACGGACGAACTTCGGGTAGATTACACAACACTGCAGGCGGGCTATATGTTTGATAGCAAACAATCTGAAGTAGCCAAAAGGGTAGCACCAAAAGGCCTTTGCGAAATCCCCTATCCACCACGCAAAATCAGTGAAAAATAACATGGCCGTTAAGCAGAGCATTCTTCTGAGAACAAGGATCGCCTTCTTGGCTGTCTTTCTCTTCTCCACTGCTATCGTGGTGAAGTTGGTTTACATACAATTTATGCAAGGCGATCGCTGGGAAAAGGTAGCTGAAGAAACGGGTTTGATGTATAGGCCGATTAAGGCGACGAGGGGCAATATCTATGCAGATGATGGTAGCCTACTGGCTACGTCACTGCCTTTTTACCGCGTGGCCATGGACCCTTGCATTGTGGATGAGGCAACCTTTCAGGAGCAGATTGGGGCGCTAAGCCACCGACTGGCCAGCTTCTACAAAGACAAGAGTGCCGCCACCTACCGGCAGCTCATCTGCAACGCCCGCCAAGCCAAGCGCAGGTACCTGCTGCTGAACAAAAGACAGATCAACTATCCAGAGAAAAAGGCCATGAGCTGCTGGCCTATCTTCTGCCAAGGGCGGTGGCGAGGTGGGGTACTCTTCGAAAAGCTAGAGCAGCGCTTTATGCCTTTCCAAAACCTAGCGGCTAGAACCATCGGCTTTGTGAATGCGAACGAATATGGTGCCGGCCTAGAATATAGCTTTAACCAAGACTTGAGAGGGGTAGCCGGCAGCGCCCTCTACCAGAAGACGGTAGGGGGCAACTGGAAGGCGATTTATGATGGATCTTTTACGCGGCCGGTTCATGGCCATGACCTAGAAACAACACTGGACATTAACCTACAGGATGTGGCGCATCATAGTTTATTGAAGGCGCTGACAACAAGCGAAGCGGCTTATGGTTGTGCTGTGGTAATGGAGGTAGCAACGGGCGAGATAAAAGCCTTGGTCAACCTTAGCCGTATAGAGAGTGGACAATACAAGGAGCGCTATAACTATGCCTTGGGCGGCCAAGGCACTACCGAACCTGGGTCAACTTTTAAGTTGGTTTCTATGCTGGCTTTGTTGGAGGAAACTTCTTTGTCGCTGACAGACACTGTTGACACAGGTGATGGGCGCTTTCGATTTTATGACCGAATAATGAAGGATGTAAAGATAGGAGGGCATGGTGAGCTTACGCTACAAGAAGTCTTTGAGAAATCCTCTAATGTGGGTATGGCGCGGCTTATTGATGCAACTTTTGGTGCAAGCCCGCAGAAATTTATAGACTATGTGAGGAAGTTGAACTTTGCGCAACCCATTGGCTTGCAGATAGCTGGGGCGGGGGTGCCGCTGATTCAAACCCCCAAAAGTCCTGGATGGAGCGGTGTCACTTTGCCCTGGATGGCTATTGGCTATGGCTTAAAGATAACGCCACTGCATACGCTAACCCTCTACAATGCCGTGGCCAATGGTGGCAAGATGGTTCAGCCCATCATTATCAAGAGCATAAAGCACGCCCACCAGCCCGTTAGGAGCTTTGAAGGCGGTGTGCTCAACAAGAAGATATGCTCTGAGGCTACACTGGAGAAGCTCAAAACCATGCTAGAAGGCGTAGTAGAACGGGGCAATGCCCGCAGATTTAGGCATGGCTTCTACAAAATTGCCGGTAAGTCTGGCACGGCCAATAAGGTGGTTGATGGTTCCTACACCAACGACACCTACACCTCTTTTGTTGGCTACTTCCCTGTAGAATCGCCCAGATACAGCTGTATTGTGGTGATGGACAGCCCCAAGGGATATGCCTGGCACTTTGGTGCTTCTGTAGCCACGGTAGTCAAAGACATTGCGGATAAGATTGCTGCCAAGGACCTTGCGGCACGGGATTTTATTGCCATAGAGGCTGATGCATTACTACCTGGCATATTTCCCCTTATTAAGGCTGGTTACCGAAGCGACCTGCTCCGACTTTGTGCTGCACTAAACATTCCGCATAAGCAAGATCAGGAAGCAGTGTGGGTGAGGAGTAGTGCCAATGGGGACAATATTGTTTGGAAGGAGATTGGCCCTATGGGCCCAGACATCATGCCCAATGTACTAGGGATGACGCTTAAGGATGCCCTCTTTCTGCTGGAGAATTGTGGCCTCAAGGTGAGCGCGCAAGGCCGCAAGAGTGGTAGGGTAAAAAGCCAGTCGCTACTACCAGGCCACAAGCTTCAAAATAGTCACGCTGTTTCGCTAAAAATAGATTGAGGTTTTGTAATCCCCATTACGCAACTAGCTTTGCACGCTTTTTAATCATTGGGCTCATCGACCCATCTCGCCCATGCCCACGCTATGTATGATTTTTGCAGCCCTGTTCTGGGGGGGCAATTATATTTTTATCAAGATTGCACTGCAAGAAGTGAATCCCATCACCTTCCTCTTTTTTTCGTTTCTTCACCGCTTCTCTCTGTTTCTTGCCAGTAATGGCCATTTTTCGGCCTAAGTTTAAGCGAGAAGAGAGCATACAAGGAATAAAACTAGCGCTGTTGTTGGGAGGAATTACCTTCTTCCAGACCATGGGCATGCAAACGATCACCGCCTCAGCGTCTGCCTTTCTCACTGGCTTTGCCATCGTGTTTGTGCTGGCGCTAAAGCTTATTGCCCAACGCCAATTTCCGCGCCCCTTAGATCTTTTTATAACACTGATATGTATCATTGGGTTAGGGCTGGTAACGGAAAGCCACGGCTAACGTGGGATGCTGGAGTGGCCTATACACTGGTTTGTGCCCTTTTTATGGCCACACATACCACCGCGCTTTCCAAGTATGCTGCTGAGGGGAACGTGCTTATACTTGCATTTTTCCAACTAAGTGTGCTGGCCATAGTATCAGCCCTTGTTTCTCTGGGGGTGCATGGAGACTTGCACTGGCCTACATTGCCTATTACATGGGAGGCTCTATAATTACTTGTGAAATTTTTTCCTCGGCCATCACATCTGGCCTACAGGCCTATGCACAGCAGTACCTCAGCGCTTTTAAAGCCACTACTATTTTGATGCTAGAACCTGTTTTTACCGCATGCTTTGCTAGTTTTATACTGGGCGAGGTGCTGTTGCCTCAGTGCTACATAGGCGCATGCATAATTCTAGGGGCTATACCCATTCCATCTGAGAATACCGGGGCATGTTTTTTGAAAGTATGCTCTGAAAGAGTTTGGGGCAACTAATTTAGATAAATATCCCTGAAGAGCCCCCAGGTTCTGAACTGGAATGGGTATATTCTAATAATTAATAGAGAAATTGCGTGTACTGTGTAGTTGGCGCACTATTGGCGCTTTTGCATCCCCTCCCCAATATTGCGAATGAGGTATTGCGGATAGATTTCTAGGGTGGTTATGCAGGAGGTTTATGCGCTCAAAGTAACTACCCAGGTATCCTCACCGGCCCTGAGCTCCTTTAAACAAGGGTGGTGAATGGATTTTAAGCGAAATCGCGCTTGTTAGGGTACGATAGCCCTAACATCGTTGGCCAGTTTTTAAAAACCATTTTTAAGCTGCGTATAGGCTGTTTTAGCTGCCTGGTTGGTTGCCTTTTTTTAAAGAAAAGCAATCCAGCCAGACCGTTTTCCACAAGTCAGCCCAGTCATGACCACCAACCGAACGCTGTCAGTTTGCTAATGCTCTATTTCCCACCTAGCTTCGTCTTTTCTACACCATCTAAAACTATAACCCATGCCCGCTTTTTTTTTAATCCTTGCAACTTTGCTCTGGGGAGTGGGCTATGTCTTTATTAAGATTGCATTGCAAGAAATGCCCCCCATCACCTTTATCTTTCTGCGCTTCTTCGCCGCTTCTGTTTGCTTTCTGCCCGTTATGGTCTTTGTCCGACCTAAGTTTCAACGGTTAGACCTTATTCGCGGGACAAAGCTAGGCCTGCTCTTGGGAGGGATTACCTTTTTCCAAACAATAGGGATGCAAACGGTTACAGCCTCCGTATCTGCTTTTCTCACTGGCTTTGCCGTTGTTTTTGTGCTGGCTATCAAGTTGATAGGGCAGCGTAAAGCCCCCCTCTTATCAGACATACTCACAGTAGCCATATGCATCATGGGGCTTGGGCTAGTAACGGGGAGCCATGGCATAACGTGGGGGGCAGGTGTATACCATACCCTAGTCTGTGCCCTTTTTGTAGCACTGCATATTGTTGCGCTATCCAAATACGCTGCAACAGGCAATATACTCGTGCTTACCTTCTTGCAATTAGTGGTACTCACCATTTTATCAGCCGTTTTTTCTGTGGTGCTAGAGTATCCGGTATTGTTACCTGTGGAAACCATTACTTGGGGCGCTATCGTGCTTTGTGGTGTCTTTTCTTCTGCGCTTACCTTTGCCATTCAAACATATGCCCAGCAATACCTTACCGCTTCTAAAGCAGCTGCTATTTTGACCCTAGAGCCTGTTTTTGCCTCGTTCTTTGCCTCATTGGCCCTGAATGAAATTTTGCTGCCACAATTCTACGTAGGTGTATGTCTGATTATGGCTACCATCCTACTGATGAACGTCAGAATTGAGCGTATTAACTAGCTTGCGGAACGCAATTTCTTTTTTTGCGTAATGTTAAAATTTAGAATAACCAACCCGGTCCGAGAAATATGCAAAATTTCATACCCAACCTGCGCTGGAGAGGCATGATACACGATCTGATTCCAGGTACAGAAGAACAGCTACAGAAAGAATGTACCGCCGGCTATATCGGCTTTGACCCTACCGCCCCCTCATTGCACATTGGCAACCTGGCCACTATTATGCTGCTCAAACACTTTCAGCTAGCGGGGCACAAACCGGTGGTGGTTTTGGGCGGGGCTACAGCCATGGTAGGCGATCCGTCCTTCAAGGCTGATGAAAGAAAAATCCTGACCGAAACGGAGATTCAGCACAACCTGCATTGCATTGGTAAGCAACTACAACGGTTTTTGGACTTCTCAGACCAGGAGAATGGTGCCGTGCTCTTGAACAACTTGGATTGGTTTGGGGGCATGGGCTTCTTGCAGTTTCTGCGTGAGGCAGGCAAGCACATATCTGTCAGGTATATGGTGGCCAAAGAATCGGTGAAGCGCCGGTTGGAGACAGGGCTTTCTTTTACCGAATTTTCTTACCAATTATTGCAGGGGTATGATTTTTACCACTTATACACCCAGCACAATGTGAAGCTACAGATGGGTGGGGCGGACCAGTGGGGAAATTTAACAACGGGCACGGAACTTATAAGGAGAAAGGCGAGTGGGGCTGCTTTTGCGCTAACGACCCCCCTCATTACCAAGGCAGATGGCAGCAAGTTTGGCAAAAGCGAAACAGGCAATATTTGGCTGGATCCTACCATGACTTCTCCCTATGCTTTCTACCAGTTTTGGTTGAATTGTGCAGATGAAGAGGCGGAAAAATTGATTAAGGTTTTTACTTTGTTGGACCAGCCAACCATAGCGGAACTCTCTCAGCAACACCATGCGGCCCCCCAGGCCCGGGTTTTGCAAATGGCGATTGCCAAAGAGCTCACCATTAGGGTGCATTCTGAGCAAGCTTACCACCAAGCAGCCCAAGCCACCGAGTTATTATTTGGCAATGCCACCGAGGAAGAGATGATGGTGTTGAGCGAGAAGGAGCTATTAACCATCTTCGAAAATGTGCCGCAGATAACGCTCAGCCAAGCAACGTGGCAGCAACTGACCGATGTAACAGCACTTGTATCGAGCGCTACCCAAGGAATCATCTTTAAGTCCAAAGGAGAAGCACGTCGTGCCATACAAGGGGGAGGCGTCTGCATTAATAAGGTCAAGGTGACCGATCCCTACCAAGCAGTGAATTTCAAGCGGCTGCAAGAGAAATACCTACTCATTCAGCAAGGTAAAAAACAACATTACCTGCTAGCTATCCGCGACTAGCCATTAGCACAGCAATGCCACCGCTACCGCAAAGTAGATGGCCATGCCAGTGATGTCTACAAAGGTGGTGATAGCAGGGCTAGCAGCCACGGCTGGGTCTCCATTGAAGTACTTGGCCACCAGCGGCAGGGTTGCCCCAACAATAGCTGAGGTAACCACCTGCAGGCTTAGTGATAACGCAATGGCAAAAGCCAGCATATAGATGCTGTGATTATCCACAACAACATGGTTGACCTTAGACAGAATGGTAACTTTGAGAAAGGCCAAAAAGAAGAGGCAGAAGGCCAACATAATCGCTACTCTTGCCTCCTTCAAGATAAT
This sequence comes from uncultured Cytophagales bacterium, assembly GCA_905479855.1. Classification (GTDB taxonomy): domain Bacteria; phylum Bacteroidota; class Bacteroidia; order Cytophagales; family Amoebophilaceae; genus UBA8403. Next base: position 5,435 of record CAJQOF010000163.1, on the reverse strand, counting down.
GCCCAACCAATTTTTGAGCGTTACTTGCCCAAGTGATACTGCCCTAATGACTACAGTGGCCGACTGGCTTCCTGCATTACCCCCCGCGCCTGCAATCATGGGCAAATACAACGCCAAAACAGTCAACCTCCCCAGCAACGCCTCATGCCTATGGATAATGACCTCAGATAAAACACTAGCGATAAAAAGGCCAATAATCCACCCCACCCGTTTTTTAAAGTGCTGTACGCTAGAAATCTGCAAGTAGTCTGCCTGTTCTTCGTCAGAGACAATCCCCATAAACTTCTCCATATCCTCCGTCTCTTCCGCCCGAATAACATCCATGGCATCATCATAGCGCACAATCCCTACCAACTGCTTCTCCTTATTAAGAACAGGTATAGCCACAAGGTTATATTCCTCTACCTGTTGTGCCACAAATTCTCGGTCATCCTCCACACTGGCAGAAATAAAATCTTCATGCAGGTGGCTAGCCACTTTGTCTTCAGGCTCAGCCATGATAAGGTCCTTCAAGGAAACAAAACCAAGCATCCGCATCTCACGATCCACCACATAGATGTAATAAATCATCTTTTTGGAAGGAGCATCCTTTCTCAGCTTTTCAATCGCCTCCTTAATGGTCATATCCTCTATCACGGTAGAAAAATCCGTGCTCATAATGCTACCCGCAGTTTCAGAAGGATAGACACTTAAGGAAACAACATCCTCCTGAACACCCTTGTTAAGGTGTGGCAGCAGCTCCACTTGCTCCTTTTCATCAAGCTGTTGGTAGAAGTCAGTGCGTTGGTGAGATGGAATATGCGCAAATACTACCGCAGCCTCCTTTTTAGACATTAATTGATAGAGGCCCAATTGTTTTGCCTCCTCCATTTCGGAAAAGATAACTTCTTGGTGTTCTTGGGGAAGCCGCCTCAGTACGAGTAACAATTTTCCTGGGGATTGCTGCGCCATAAATCCCGCCACCTCCATGGCAGAAGCATCAGCTAGGAACCCTGTAAGTAACTCCTCTGTTTGTTGCTGCTCCAAAAGGTGATCCCAACGAGCAACACTATTCTTTTCCATTACCCCCCCCATAACCGGCCCTCGTTTAGAGATTAAGTATAGATCGCCCAAGCACTAGCACTATGGCGCAAAATTATATATTGGGTCCATCCTCAATATGATTATCAATACATTTGTCCACCTCTGGAGCAATGTGAGCATCAATGACCTTAAAAAAAAAGCCATGCAACGCACCATATTCGGAATACGAGACTAAGGTAGGTATAGCTTAGTGCTTTGGACCTTGGCAGCAAAAAATAAAGTGTAGGACGCGAAGCTAAGCAATAAGCATGATAGGACAAACTTGCACAGATTTTTTCTCCGTTTACAATCCGTTATGCGCCTCTGCCAATATTTTCATTACTTTCGCGTTCACTCGGGATGTAGCGCAGTCCGGTTAGCGCACTCGCTTAGGGTGCGAGAGGTCGGGGGTTCAAATCCCCCCATCCCGACTTTTCTTTCTCTAACCTGCTTATTGTAAGCTTATTACTTATGAGAATAGCCAACCCCATTTACGATGTGGTCTTTAAGTATTTGATGGAAGACCAAGAAAGTGCCAAACTACTCCTGAGCAAAATTTTGCAGGAAGAGGTTGTGGAGCTAGACTTTCTGCCGCAAGAGAGCACCATTCAACTTGACGAAAACGTCATAGAAGAACTACCCAAGTCTGTTAAAGAGGAACTCCATAAAGAGGGGAAACTCAATGTTTACTTACAGCGGTTGGACTTTACCGCCAATATTAAAACCCAAGAGGGGGAGCTTAAAAAGGTTTTGATTGAGGTGCAAAAGGCAAAATATTTGGCACAAATTGAACGTTTTCGGCGTTACATAGGCAATGCCTATTTAAAGCAAGACGCAGATGGAGAAGAGCGACCAATCATTGCCATCTATTTCTTGGGAGAAACACTGCCAGATGTGCCGGCCGCTGTACTAGGCATTGGGAAAAAGTTTATGAACAAAACAACCCAAAAAGAGACATTCCTCCCAAAAAAGGTAAAATTTATTGACTTCCTCATACACGAAGGGATTGTTGTGCAAATTCCGCGTTTGGGAAGCCACCACCAAAGCAAGCTAGAAGAATTCCTGAGTGTATTTGACCAAAAAAAGATTGAGAAAGGCAATCCTCATTTTTTAGACTTGGATCCAGAAACCTACCCAGAGCAATATCGTGTTGTGATGCGCCGACTGCAACACGCGGCTTGTGAAAAAGATCTGCAAAGAAGTATGGACTTGGAAGATGAAGTGCAAAAAGTCTTTGCAGCACAAGACAAAAAGCTTGAGGAAGAAGAGAGAAAGGGATTGGAAAAAGACAAAAAGCTTGAGGAAAAAGACAAAGAACTTAACGCAGAAAAGAAGATGTCGAAACAGAAGGACCAGGCATTAGAGAAGAAGGACCAGGCATTAGAGAAGAAGGACCGGGCATTAGAGAAGAAGGACCGGGCATTAGAGAAGAAGGACCGGGCACTTGTTAATTGTGTTTTAGCATTGCAACGTTCGGGCATGAGTATGGAAAAGATCATGCAAGAAACAGGGCTTTCACATAACGAAATTCAAACAATCATTCAACAAAAAAAGTAGCGCACTTATTTAATGGCCTCCCTTTTTCAAACCAAGATCGAGTACCTCACCGGCGTTGGCCCCGAGTGGGGGGCGCTGCTTCGGGGAGAATTGGGTATAGACACCTTTGAAGATCTCATCCACCACTACCCCCTTCGCTACCAAGACTGCAGCCAAATCCATAAGATTGCAGCGCTGCAACCCAACATGCCCTATGTGCAGCTTCGGGGCACCATCTTGGACATAAAACCCTCCCAGGCTGGCAGACAAAAATTGCAAGTGCGCTTGAAAGATGACACGGGCGTGATTACCCTGCTTTGGTTAAGGGGCATCTCCTGGATCTCGGAAAAACTGAAACTGGGCGCAGTATATACTGTGCACGGGAAGCCCAGTTTCGACAGCTACAACTACGAGATCAATCTGATTCACCCAGAAATAGAGGTCTTTAATCCAAACCAAAAGGAGGACCTATGCCTGCGGCCAAGCTACGCCAGCACCGAAAAGCTTAAGAAGGAATACCTCAACAGCAAGGCGATTGCCACACTACAACGCAGGCTCCTACAAAAAGCGGCTGACCACATTACGGAAACACTGCCGGAAGCATTGCGAAAACAGTACAAGCTTATTACTAAAGCCGAGGCGCTGCACCATATTCATTTTCCCAAGGATACTGCGGCATTGCTACAAGCACGAAGGCGGTTGAAGTTTGAAGAATTGTTTTACCAGCAACTACAATGTTTGCAGTTGAAGAAGGTGCGGCTAGCAAAGCAGCAAGGGCAGCCATTTACAAACACCAGCCTGCTGCATGCGTTTTACCAGCAGGGTTTGCCTTTCCAGCTCACAGGGGCGCAGAAGCGCGTGGTCACCGAAATTTATAATGATCTACGGAAAGACCAACAGATGAACCGCTTGCTGCAGGGGGATGTGGGCAGCGGCAAGACCATGGTGGCTTTCCTCAGTATGCTCATCTGCGTTGGCAATGGGTCCCAGGCGGCCATGATGGCACCTACCGAGCTGCTGGCAGAGCAGCATTATAGGGTATTGCAGGAACTTGCGCAGCCACTGGGCATTACGGTAGGCCTCCTCACAGGCGCTATAAAGCAAAAGAGAAGAAGTGAGCTGCTTGCTGCCTTGCATGAGGGAAAGCTGCAAATTTTGGTGGGTACACATGCCCTCATTAGTGATAGTGTAAGCTACCATAATCTAGGGCTGGCCATTATTGATGAGCAGCACCGCTTTGGTGTGCGGCAGCGGGCCCAACTCTGCGCCAAAAACTTAGCCTACCCCCCCCACGTGCTGGCCATGAGCGCTACCCCCATTCCTCGCTCCCTAGCCATGACTTTCTATGGAGACCTCGATGTTTCTGTAATTGATGAAATGCCGGCGGGCAGAAAGCCTATAAAAACAATGCACGCCTATGATGCACAGCGGCTCAGGGTCTTCGAACTACTGAGGAAGCAAATTGTTGCTGGGCGGCAAGTATACATCGTCTACCCGCTCATAGAAGAATCGGAGACGCTGGACTACAAAAACTTGATCGATGGCTACGAAAGTATGTGTCGCGCCTTCCCTGAATTTCCCGTAGGCATTGTGCATGGGCGCATGTATGCCGTGGACAAGGAGTACGAGATGCAAAGGTTTATAAAAGGAGAAACCAAGCTGATGGTCTCCACTACCGTGATAGAAGTGGGGGTAGACATCCCCAACGCTACCGTGATGGTGATTGAAAACGCCGAGCGCTTTGGCCTAGCGCAGCTGCACCAACTGCGCGGCAGGGTGGGTAGAAGCAGTGAGCAGGCCTACTGCGTGCTGATGACGCGCGATAAGCTCAATCCCATAAGCAAGGAGCGCATCCAGGCCATGGTGCGCACTACGGATGGCTTTGAGATTGCTGATGTGGACTTGAAGCTGCGCGGGCCTGGTGACTTGTTGGGGGTGCAGCAGAGCGGTGCACTTGACTTTAAGATTGCGGACTTGGCCCAGGACGGAAAAATTATACAGGCTGCTAGGGAGGCTGCACAGCGCATGCTGCAGGAAGACCCTGATTTGGCGCAGCCGCACCATGGGGTGGTAAAAAAAGCGTTGGAGCATTTGAGCGGTGACGGTGTAGCTTGGGGGGTGGGGTAGGTAGCCAGCGCTTACGGTATTACAAAGCATTGGCTCCCCCCAACACCCTGCTCTCCCCAAGCTTCATCAGCCAAATAGAATGGTCCAAGAACCCACCTTGCTTGGCCGCATGCTGAAAACGTTGAATAGGCTCAGCCACAGGCTCATCGGACAGGCTCAAAGTGCCCCAATGCATGCCCACAACATTGCTTGCGCCAATGTCCAAAGCAATTTGCACTGCTTGCTCTGGATTTACATGGATGTGAGCCAGTAAGTTTCCAGGAGAATAAGCCCCAATAGCTAACATCGCCAAATCACAACGGCCCAGCACCTCCTTCATCGCTTTAAAAACCTCCGGGTGGTAGGCAGTATCGCCAGAGAAGTAGAGCGTAGCAGAGGGGGTACGCAGGCCAAAGCTGCACCACAGCGTCTTGTTCTTGTCTAGCAAAGACCTCCCTGAGTTATGAATGGCCGGCAAGCAAAGCACCTCCAGCGCTCCATGCTTAGCCGTTTCATTCCAGTCCATCTCTCTAATCTGCGTGTAGCCACATTGCCGGAAGTATTGCGCCAAGCCTCTAGGGCAAAAGACCTGCACGTTGGCACCGAATTTTTGCCTAATCCTGGTCAAACTCTCTATATCTAGGTGATCATAATGGTTGTGAGAGCAGAGAATAACGTCCACCCCAGGCAGCTCCTCAATATCGATGGCAGGCGGGCTATAGCGCTTGGGC
>CAJQOF010000162.1 GCA_905479855.1 uncultured Cytophagales bacterium | reverse complement strand
CTCCAATGCTACTTTTGCTCAAACATGGCAGAGATGGTAACTTTGAGCGCGAGCCCGCGGCCTATCGGGAGGTATTCCAGGCATGCATAAGCGCAGTTGGGGACGAGTATATTGATGTTATATTAGCGTTTGCTACATCGCTCAGTGATAAAGAAGCGGGGGAAAGAATGTTTAAGTTTATTGAAGAAGTACTCATTAACAAATCGGATATTATTATGACTTATGGACAGGTATTGAAAAGAGAAGGAAGAGTAGAAGGAAAAAGAGAAGGAATGCAACAAGGAATCCTGGGTGTTGCAGGTAACTTGCTCCGCAAAAAAATGGACATTCCGTTCATCGTTGATACTACAGGTTTGAGTAGAGAGGAAGTGGTGCACCTACAGCACCAAAGAGCCTTATAAAGCTATACCTTCGTACTACCCTCTCTTAATTAAGTTGAAGTGCAAGTGGCGATATGCGCCTGGTACGTTTTGAGCCCATTATGCTGCGAAATTCGATAGCCTAGATGTGGCCACTTTTTTAGGTTCACTAATGGGAAGTCCCCATCGAAAAAACAACTATTGTTATGCGCATCCCCTCTCTAGTACCCAAATTAAAGAGGTATAAGACAACATTTTCCTAACCTACAAATAAGGTTAGGGCCCCCCCCCTCAACTGCCTAGGCAGTTGAGGGGGGGGACCCTAACAATGATAAATACCCACCACTATGCTAGTCCAAAAAAGAGACGGAAGATTAGAGTCTGTTAAGTTTGATAAGATTACCACCAGAATTGAGAGACTCTGCTATGGACTAAATATGGATTATATCGATCCTATAGACATTGCCAAGAAGGTAATTGCGGGTATCTATGACCGTGTTACTACCGTGGCACTAGACAATTTGGCTGCCGAAACCACGGCTGCCATGACGAGCAAACACCCGGACTATGCAACGCTAGCCGCGAGGATTGCCATCTCCAACCTACATAAAGTCACCAGCAAGTCGTTTTCAAGCACCATGAAGCGGCTCTATACCTACATAGACCCCAAAACAGGCGAGAATGCGGCGTTGCTTTCTAAGGAAGTTTACAGGGTGATTAAAGAGCATGCAGCTTTGCTGGACGAGGCGATTGATTATGCACGGGACTTTAGCTATGACTACTTCGGCTTTAAAACTTTGGAGCGTGCTTACCTAATGAAACTAGATGGAAAGATCGCCGAGCGCCCCCAGCATATGCTTATGCGTGTGGCTGTGGGTATCCACCAAGGTGACATAGAGGCTGCTATTGAGACCTACCACCTCATGTCCGAGAAATGGTTTACGCATGCCACGCCTACCCTATTTAATGCAGGCACGCCCAAGCCCCAGCTATCATCATGTTTCTTGCTGGCCATGAAGGATGATAGCATCGACGGTATCTATGATACCCTAAAACAATGTGCACAAATATCACAATCAGCAGGGGGGATTGGGCTCAGTATCCACAATATTCGCGCAACGGGTTCTTACATCAAAGGAACCAACGGTGTGTCTAACGGCATTGTGCCGATGCTACGCAATTTCGATATGACGGCACGCTATGTAGACCAAGGTGGAGGCAAGCGCAAAGGAAGTTTTGCTATCTACTTAGAGCCATGGCACGCGGATATCTCTGCTTTCTTGGACCTAAAGAAAAACCATGGTAAGGAGGAACTGCGTGCCCGAGATCTTTTTTATGCACTCTGGATTCCTGATCTGTTTATGCAGCGTGTGGAAAACAACGAAGAATGGTCACTCTTTTGCCCCAAGGAGGCCCCCGGCTTGGCAGATTGCTATGGAGAGGATTTTGAAAAGCTTTACCATAAATATGAGCGCGAAGGAAAGGCCAGAAAGAGAGTAAAGGCACAAGAACTTTGGTTTGAGATATTGGAATCACAGATTGAGACCGGTACGCCCTATATGCTCTATAAAGACGCTGCCAACCAAAAGTCCAATCAGAAAAACCTGGGCACTATTAAATCCAGCAATCTTTGTACAGAAATTATAGAGTATACTTCGCCAGATGAGGTGGCTGTCTGTAACCTGGCCTCCATTGCCCTGCCAAGGTTCATCAATGAAGAGGGCGTTTTTGATCACCAGAAGCTGTATGACGTTACTTGTACCATCACCAAAAACCTCAATAAGGTCATTGACGTCAACTACTATCCTGTGCCGGAGGCACGTACCTCGAACATGCGGCACCGCCCAATTGGTATTGGGGTGCAAGGGTTGGCAGATACTTTCTTGCGGCTACGCATTTCTTTTGATTCCCCTGAAGCGCGCACGCTGAACACAGATATCTTCGAAACGATCTACTTTGCAGCCATGACTACCTCTAAGGAGCTGGCCAAAAAGGATGGGACTTACGAAACTTTTGGTGGCTCTCCACTCTCTAAAGGAATCTTTCAGTTTGATATGTGGGGCGTAATGCCCGCCTCTGGCCGGTGGGATTGGGAGCGCCTTAGAACGGAAGTGAAAACGCACGGTGCAAGAAATTCTCTGCTGGTAGCACCGATGCCTACTGCTTCTACTTCACAGATACTGGGCAACAATGAGTGCTTTGAGCCCTACACCTCTAATATCTACACCCGCCGGGTGCTTTCTGGGGAGTTTGTGGTGATGAATAAACATTTGCTTGAGGACTTGATTGAACTGGGTTTATGGAATGAGAAAATGAAGGATGCGCTTATTATTGCCAATGGTTCTATCCAGCATATGGATAATATTCCTACAGCGATCAAGGAGCGCTACAGAACGGTTTGGGAGATTCCGCAGAAGGCGATTCTAGATATGGCAGCGGACCGGGGGGCCTACATTTGCCAGAGCCAAAGCCTGAACATCCATATACAGGATGCCAACTTTGCCAAGCTTACTTCTATGCACTTCTATGCGTGGAAGAAGGGGCTTAAGACTGGAATGTACTACCTCAGGACCAAGGCTGCGGTAGATGCCATCAAGTTCACCATACAAAAGCAGCAGACAGCAGAAACCCCTAAGCCGATTCCTGAGCAGACCAGCCTGCAGCAGGAGCACATAAGCTGCGCCTTGGACAATCCTGATGATTGTGTTGCGTGTGGGAGCTAAAGACGCGATACTTTCGCTAGTGGGTGGATGCTGCTTATGAGTAGCTCGATCTTCCTTCTCTCTATTGATCTTGCACACTACTATGTATTTTTTTCCGGAAACGTCAGTTTCCGCGAATTGCCAATTCCGCCAAGTAGGGCATGGCCGTGGAATAGCAATGGGATGCTTTCACAAAAATGGCGATTGTCCTACCCTTGTTCAGGATTGGGCAGATCTATTGGTTAGGTCCGTAGTCTGTAGCCGATGGAGCGCGGTGTGATAAAAAGAGACTTTACTCCGTTCAGCATGACAAAAATGGGCGTCACTCCGGTCATCCATGGTAACTAATAACCACCAACTGATCACTCGCCTCATCGCTTCTGGTAGTGCGTTGGAATGGCAAAGGGGAATTTCAAGAGGCCCTTAGCCCGCTTTATCCGCATGCCCTTCATCGTCACAGTTGCCGTGGGTTGTGTAGGGGCAGTGCTATTATACCAGGTTAATGTTGCTTTGCCAAGAAGAACCCCTTCTGGGTAAGGTTTAAAGTCCTCGTAGATGGCGGAAAAACTGCCAGCTTTAGTGCTCGCCACTAGCCTTTCTAGCTTGCCAGAGCGCGCACCAATAAAGTAGGTCATTGCCCAGCCAGCCTCTTTGCACTGCATTACCATCTGGTCTGCATCTAGTTGAACTATTTTCTGCTGCTTGCCACCATCCACCTCTCCCAAAAGCAACGCTTGCAACGAGGCATAGTCCCACGGCCCTGGCCACAAGGAGCGCAGCGTCGCATAACTGTATACATAATATGCCTTCTCTGTGTGGTTGATGAGCGTAATGCCCGTGGGCGTAATAATTCCCCTAAGTGCCTCCGTGCCCAAGGGCGTTAACACAGCAAACCAAATAAGGCTATCTTTCTTGATCCGCAACCGCACGCGGATGTTGCTATAGCGCTGCTCTCCATCCTGGTAGGTGATGGCAACACTGAGCCTCAGCTGCTCAAAATCTAAAGATTGCGCTACCCCTTCGCCTCTACTAGGGGATTTTTGTGGAATGGGACGACATGCCTGCAGGCAGCTTCCCCACACCAGGAGCCATACACTATACCGAAAAAGTTGTTGACGCATATTGTTGCTAAAATGTTCCGGACAAAGGTAATTGCGTGAGCGTGCAGGATGGATTAAGTGGACTAAATTGTAGGTTGCTGCGTTAAGGCTAACTTTGCACCCAGACAAGGCCGGATAGCATGCATGGCCTTGCCCCGAATTTTTATACGATGATTATACGAAATAGGATGTTAAGATGCATATTGCTGGTGGTATGCGTCCTGTGCGCTTCCCAACACGCCATGGCCGGTGAGCCCCAAGACGCAGAAAAAAAAGCGCAAGAACCAGACAAAGATGCGGTTGACAGTAGTGATAAGGTAGCTGATTCGCCTGCTTACCCAATTCCTGTGGAGCGAAATTTTAACAAGCTTCGGGATTTCTATTCGTATGACCCTGCTACGGATAAGTGGTCTACTATTGAGGACTTTGATACCGTTGAGATATTAGAGGATCCTAATGATCTTCGTGCAGAAAGATATCTTTACTACGAGTTCTGGGCGTATGATATGATAACAAGATATTGGCATAAAGTCGATATACGTGACCACGGCTACAAGCT
>CAJQOF010000161.1 GCA_905479855.1 uncultured Cytophagales bacterium | reverse complement strand
AAAGCTTAATTAAGCGGTTTGTCAATGAAGAAAAACTCAAAAAGAAACTAGAGGAGAACAAGGTGAATAATAAGGGCAAGAAGCAATCTCGGTTTCAGCGCCATCTGGCAGGAATGATGAAAGCGGAGGGGAGTGAGAAAGGAAAGACCAGAAAGCAACCCAAGAAGTAAGCTTTTGTTCAGCAGACACTTCTTGCATCACCTTCAGTACAACAAAACAAAAAGGAAGTATAAAGGTCCCAGGTTTTTTCATAAATGGTGTTGTACACAGTATGTCTAGGATTCCTCGGGGTCCCTCGAGGTCCTTCACGCTCCTTCACTTCGTTCAGGACAGGGTTCAGGATAAAGCTCGGGACATGGCTCGGGATCAACCTGGGAATGACAAAGTTCTGGCCCTTATTGCATCACTCACCAGCCGATATATTGGGTCCGTAATATTGGGGACGCTATGCAAGAGGTCTAATGCGCTATTGCAAGCTCCACTGCTTTCCTGCTAAAATCTGTCTGAATGGTGTAATCCTTTTTGGGGCCTTGCACTTGGTAGGTTAGCTGAAACTGCTGGGCGTTCATAAACCAATAGTGGGCCTCATACACATCACGAGCGCAATGATGTATACCAGTGGCCTTTAATGGTTGATCGGCAGCTCGGGTGCTACAAAACTGTAGTTGGTGCAATAGCGCACCGGGTTGCTTCCGGGTGGGGTCCCAAAAGTGAACGGCCATGGCGCCCTTGCTATATACATAGCCATAGGCACGATGCGCAAAACAAACTTTACCATTGGCAAAGGTGATAGTGCCCTGCTCTTGATAATGGAGGACGCCGCTCTCCTTCGGCTGAAAACGTGCAACTCCCTCCATAGTCCCTTGCATACCCAGTTGTCGGGTGAATTCCCAACCTCCCTCTAGTTGTTCAAATATTTTCACCACTTCTATCGCGCTATCGGTTGGCATAGTGCTATTTTTTTGTTCAGCCGAATTTCATTTAGCTTTATGGCGTAACGTCCCCCAAATTTATAGCTTATTTTATGCCAAGCAGGCAAAGGCTTATTCAAAACCACGCAATGAAGATGAAAAAGTATTACACGTTCTTATTCCTTAGCGCTCTTTTTAACTTTGCCGAAGCAAAGAACTTGGAAGAGGACAAGGCTTTTGCGCTTCTTGACCAAGTTGGGGCATACAAGAACTTCCGGGCCACTTTCATGTATACGCAGCAACAGCCTGGTGAGTCACCACAGCACCAAGTACTAGAGGGAATTATTGTGGTGCAGGGGGCACAATACCGCCTGGCTATAGAGGGGCAAGAGGTAGTGACTAATGGAGAAACGGTGTGGACCTACCTTGTAGATGCCCATGAAGTGCAGATTGCGGACTATGATCCTGAACAGGCGCTTTCTTCTCCTTGGGGTATTTTTGCTACCTATCGCGAAGCTTATCTCTTTCACGCGATGCGCAGCCAGCAGATAGGAGGCGCTGTTTATGATGTAATAGACTTGCTAGCCAAAGACAAGGAATCTCTTTTGCCAAAAGTTACGGTGACACTTGCCCGTGCTACAAAACATATTAAGCGGGTGGCAGCGCTGGATAATGACGGGGTTGTCCATACTTTTAATAGCACAAATTTTGAAACTGATCTGGCATTGGAAGCGTCGTTCTTCACTTTTAATACAGATGAAAGTGAGGGGGTAGAGGTCATTGATATGCGGGAGTAACTGGCGCTTTGTGTCCCCAACACTAAAACCGACCCAGCCATGCAAGAAGATTTTCTCGATTATGTTTGGAAGAGCCAGTGCTTCGATAAAAAGGACCTTGCTACTTGCAAGGGTGAGGCGCTGACTATCTTTTCTGGCGGCACACACAATGGCCACGCAGGTCCCGATTTCCTGAATGGCCATATCGCAATTAACAAGGTTATTTGGCATGGGCACATAGAGCTGCACGTCAATGCTTCGGACTGGTATGTGCACAACCATCAAGATGATAGGGCGTATGACAACGTAATGCTTCACGTGGTATGGCACTACGATAAGGACATTCTGCACCAAGATGGCACCATTATGCCTACGCTTTCTTTGCGGGATAGGGTAGCTCCTCAGTTACAACAGCGTTACCAGCGGCTTGTACAAAATAAGGCGACTATTCCCTGCGCCAAACATCTCCCTCAGGTGCCAGATTTTGTCAGGACTTCTATGTTGGACAAGGCGCTCTTTCAGCGGCTGACGCATAAGCATAGTTTGGTAAATCGGCTTTTGGCAGACAACAAGGGGAGTTGGGAGGAGACCGCTTACCAGCTTTTGGCGCACAACTTTGGTTTTAAAGTCAACTCTGATCCTTTCCTAGATCTTGCCCGCAGTTTGCCGCTGAAGGTTATTATTAAGCATGCGGATAATTTACAGCAGGTGGAGGCGTTGCTTTTTGGGCAAGCGGGCTTGCTAGGCATAGCGCCTGAAGAGAAAGATGATTACCTAGAGGGATTGAAGAAAGAATACAAGTACTTGGCGCATAAGTATCAGCTGAAGACGGATAGTATTCATGAGAGCCAATGGAAATTCTTTCGGCTGCGCCCAGCCAATTTTCCCACCATACGCCTTGCGCAGTTTTGCCAACTGCTTCATCAATCCTCAAATGTTTTTTCGTTGCTGACTGATACACCGATAAAGGCGCTTTATGAAAATTTGGCCGTTACGCAATCTGCTTATTGGCAAGAGCATTACCAATTTGGCACAGAGAGCAAGACAAAAATTGGTGGGTTGGGCAGGGAAAGTGTTGGGCATATACTCATCAATGCTGTAGTACCGCTGCTAGTGGCTTATGGCAAGGCGAAGGACGAGCAGGGTTGTGTAGAGCGGGCGGTTGCTATTTTGGAGGATCTTCCTGCGGAGGACAATGTGATTCTGCGGCATTGGGAAGAGGTGGGCATTAAAGTAAAAAGTGCCTTTGATTCCCAGGCATTGATTGAGCTGTTCAATAACTTTTGCTCCCCAAAGAAGTGCCTCTCTTGCAATATTGGTGCTTCCATCTTGCGGGAAGAGCGCAGCAAGGTGCAATAAGCAGCGAGTAATGGGTGTGGCCTCGGCAGGAATCGAACCTGCATCTAAAGTTTAGGAAACTTCTATTCTATCCGTTGAACTA
>CAJQOF010000160.1 GCA_905479855.1 uncultured Cytophagales bacterium | reverse complement strand
CAGATGTGCCAGAGCAGCGCAGCACTTCCCTGGAATGCGGACTACTTTGGCCCGCTTACTGTGCCTGCCAGGGGAATGACTGTGGCTATCAATGCCACCACGTTGGCCCAGTACGAGCACGTGATTACCTACCACGAGGGCCACGAAGATGTGCAGATCGATAAGGAGCAACTATGGATTGGGGGCCAGCAAGTGGCGGAGTATACCTTTCGCCAAGATTATTACTTTATGATGGGGGATAACCGGCACAATTCGGAGGACAGCCGCTTCTGGGGTTTTGTGCCCCAGGACCATATTGTAGGGAAGGCTGTTGTTGTAATGTTCTCGCTAGATCCTAACCGATGGTTTTTGAGCAAAATTCGTTGGGATCGCATGTTCCGGTACGTTGGATAACCTTTGCGCCCTTATAGCCCACACAACTACTGGTTTTCGATGCGCTTGCCCTGAAACGGCTTGAGATATAAGGGGGTAAATTGCGCCAAATCCTCAAAATCATCTTGCTGGAACTTTTCATACGCCAGTGCCCCTATATAACGCGCAGTAGGATAGATACCGTCGATAAATAACGCATGACTTTCGTGCGCCAGCAGGGGCTTGCACTTTTCGGCACCGTCACCAAAGAAAAGCATGGGTGACTTGGAGCATTCTGGTTGAAAGCTGTCCTGGTCAATGATCTGCGGATGAGAGGGGACCAAGATGTTGCCTTGTGCATCTGCAACTAAGCAGTACACCTCCATTCTTCGCGCATCAATCATGGGGCACAGTAGCGCCTGGTTCGTATTGTAGGGCTGCACGCCGTGCGCCATTGCCTCCAGGGTATTTACGGCAATGAGGGGGATCTCTAAAGCATAACAGAGCCCCTTTGCTGCAGAGGTGCCAATTCGCAACCCGGTATAGGAGCCAGGGCCGCTGGAGAGGGCTACTGCCCTTAAATCCTTGGCGCTGTAGTGGGTGATAGCGAGCAGGTGGTCAATGGTGCCGAGCAGTGATTCGGCATGTGATTTCTCTACGTGCAGGGACTGGGTGGCCATGAGCTGGCCATCGGCATGGAGGGCTACAGAACAAACTTTGGTGGCTGTTTCTATGCTTATAATAAGGGGCATAAAGGGGGGTATACGTGGGTAACGTCAGTGGCTGGCGGTTACTGCTGCTTCTGGAGCCATAGGGGCTTTTAGGAGCGCATAGTACTGGTCCATATTTTGCAGTAGCCTGCACGCCTTCTGCACACTCTGGTCATGGTGTAGCGTAGCAGCCACGGAACCTGCTTGGAAATAGTAACGGCCAACAATGGTTTCTTGCAACCGCCGCTTGATTTCTTTCGCGTACTTCCTTAAGTCTTCTTGCTTCTTGCACTGTATTTGCTCTTTCAGCAGCGTAATCTTCTGCTTGATGTCCTCCGTGTAGTGCGCCCCCTCCGCTTGCTCCATTAACCAATCAAGGCTTAGCGCTAAGCCATAGGTATATTCTTGGTCCTTGAGGAAAGCGATAAAGTCTCTATACTGCGCCTCGGTAACAACAAAGTCAGCAGCGGGTGCAATGTGCTTATGCTTTGTTTGAAAAAGCGTAGCATAGTCGAAGATTAAATCATGCGCTATCAGGCTTATGGTAATGGGCGCTAAGGTTTTCTGTTCCACTATAATATCTGGCGTAATTCCATCCCCATTCTGCACAATACGCCCCGCTTGGGTTTTGAATACTTCTTCTTCAGCCGCTTTAGATGTTAGCGCCTCATCGTCAGTTGTTGGTGTAGCAGCAGCTGTTTCGGGTTCAGGTGTTCGATCGTAGTTGATCTTTTGAATACACCGGCCACTAGGAATGTAGTACTTGGCCGTGGTGAGTTTAAGCTGTGTGTTGTAGCCCAAAGAAGTGATGGTCTGTACGAGCCCCTTCCCAAAGGTGTTCTTGCCAATGAGTACACCGCGGTCACAGTCTTGCACTACGCCGCTAACAATCTCAGAAGCAGAGGCGCACCCCTCATCTATGAGAATAACCATAGGCATTTCCGTATCGTAGGCTGGCGCGTTTGTGGTGTAAGCTTTGGTAATAGCAGTGTTTTTGCCTTTGGTCTCCACCACCGTCTGCCCCTTTTCTATAAAGAGATTCACGATCGCAATCGCCTCGCCCAATATACCTCCAGGATTTCCCCGCAAGTCTAAAATCAGCTTTTTTGCACCACCTTTTTTTAGGCTTTCCAGCGCCGCCTTCACCTCATCGGCTGCATGGCCCGAAAAGCCAGTCAGCTTGATGTAACCAATGTCTTGTTGAATTTTGCCTTGATAAGGCACATTCTTCAGCATCACTTCTTCGCGCATGAGCGTAATCTCTGGCGTTTCCTTACCGCCCGGCCTGGCTACAGCTACCCGTACAGGCGTGCCTGGTTTTCCCTTGAGTAAGCTACTCACACGGCCAAGGTCATAACCCGTTACATCTTCGTCATTCACCTTAAGAAATTCATCCCCCACCCGTAGGCCCCCTTTGTGCGCAGGGCAGTCCTGGAACAGCTCTCGGACCATTTTTTTCTCCTTCTTTTGACTTATCATGGCACCAATACCTCCATACTCCCCACTGGTGAAAGTTTGGAATTGCGCTAATTCTTTCTCCGAGATAAAGGTTGTGTAAGGGTCCAGCGAGCGCAGCATGCCACGGATACCCGCCTCTACTACAATATCCTGGTCTATCTCATCCACATAGTGGGTTTCTAGTGCATTGATGATGTTGGCAAAGATTTCTAAATTCTTCCCAACCTTAAAACGGTTGTCTTGCAGTTGGCTCCCTGCCAATAGACCAATGAGAAGAAATAGTAGGGCAAGAGAGTAGTGCCCTTTATGTCGGCGAAGTTTCATGAGGAGTGTGCGCATAATGGCTGTTTAAGTGGCGAAGTGAGGTAATGATCCTGTCCTGAACCGTTTTAAAGTCAGCCGGCTCGTTGGGACCTGTGTATACGTACCCTATTACAAGGCGAACTTCAAGGCCATCTATTAGATGTTTATTCAGGCGATAAGCTTCACGCATTCTGCGTTTGAGTTTATTCCTAACAACGGCACTCTTTATTCTCTTGCTGGGCACTGCCAACAAGACTTGGTGGTTGGGTAAGTCGCTGTAGGGCAAGTGCATTGCACGTAGGGGGAAGAGGCTTTTTGTGGTCCCTTCCTTAAAGAGCTTCTCAATTAGCTTGCGGCTTTTTAGGCGTTCACTCTTTTTGATGGTGCTGAATTTATGAGAACGCTAAACGTGCATACAAGCCCACACCACACCTACACAAGCTAAGTTCGATGCCAAGTTGTTCAACGTAACAATGAGGGCCTGTTGCACGCAAAATATTTTCATCACGAAAAATGAGAAAAAGTGGCAGATAACAGGTGGAGCATCACGTCTAATAGCCAAAGTAGGCCGTTAGTAAGCCAATATCCGCACTGTTTTAGTGTTTGTGCCGCCGTTTATCAGAGACCGTTAGTCTCGTTCTTCCTTTGGCTCTTCTCCTAGCAAGCAAGGCCCTTCCGTTGGCAGAAGCCATTCTTTCTCTAAATCCGTGCTTGTTTCTGCGCTTCCTGTTGGAGGGCTGGTATGTTCTTTTCATAGCTGTTTCGGGTTGGGGGTAAGACTACAATTCTACGAAAATTTTGCGTTGCTTGCAAGCGAATGCTATAAGGAGAGAGGAATAGTAGGCAAAAGGATGGCTATTGGTCGCCCCATAAGCTTACCTGCAGCATCCGCTGAGAGGCTGACGGTGTGGTAATATTTACCCTGCAATACTTGGCGGGGAGTAGGTTGTGGATTTTGATAGGCCATTCGATAAAGCAGTAGTTACCGCTCTCGAAGTAAGCCGTGCAGTCCATGGCCAACGCCTCCTCCTCGTGTTCAATACGGTAAAAATCAAAGTGATAGATGGCCTCACCAGTGCCGGTAGCGTATTCGTGCACCAAAGAGAAAGTGGGGCTGTGCACATTGTCCTCTACACCCAGCTGCGCACAGAGCGCCCTGATGAGCGTGGTCTTACCGGCGCCCATTTCACCTTCTAGCAGCCATACCCTGTGGCTGCCAGCATGCTGCAGCAAAGTTTGTGCAATGGTGGGCAAGGTTGCTAGTGTGCTATGTAGCGTAAGGTTGTTTCTATTCATGGCGTGGGTTGGCTTTGCAGAAGAGGAATTTGGAGGAGGTTAGCTGTCTGCTAGACTTTGGCATACACCATCTGCACTGCCTTGCCAGAAAAGGCTACCCCCAGATGCAGCCACTTGGTGACATGCGCTGCCTCTGCCATGTGTTGGTAGCCTCTGTCTCGTATCTGCTGTAACGCCTCTTCGGCCACTTGCGTCAGGAGCGCCTCATCGCTGCTGTCCGTACGTTTCAGTTCGAAGATGATGCCGCTGGCATGGCTATCACGGTCTTTGGGCAGCAACGCAATATCATAGCGTCCTGTGCCCGCTTCGCGGTTAGAGCGGATAGTATACTCCCCGTGCAGGTAAAGCACCAGCCCCAGCAGCAAACCATGATAAAACTGCTCCGGAGTGCGCCCGCCTGCATCGTGACAGCTTAGAATGTTGTAGGCAATCTCTTGTAATGCTGCTTTAAAGGGCTCCATCCTACCTGCTTTCAAGTCCTCCAAGCAGGCAATAAGCCATTTGCTTTTATGCTTACCGGATAGCCAACCAGAGATGATATGTTTGTAAACGCTACGCACTTCCTTGTTGGGGATACGTACTGTGTAGTTCATTTCATCTGTTAGGTCGTCATATTTCGGATTCAGTGCGTTAAGATAGCCTGACATGTAGAGCAAAGAGAGTGCGGCATCACAATTCTCTTCTAGTTCGTTAAAGTTGAGGTAAGGGTTGATAAATGTAGTAATCTCTTTTCCTTGCATAAGGGCGGTAAAATCCTCCTGTAAGTCCACTTCGTTTCTTTTGATTATCTGTTGTATAATTTTATTTTCGGACATGTTAATCCAATAGGGCACTGTGCGTCCTTTTCTAGAAAGGCAAGAGATAATAGACCAAGGGTTGTAGAGCACGATGTCTTCCACATAGTAGCCATTGTACCATGCTTTTACTTCGTTGAGGTCAACGGGTGCATCTAGTTGGCTAAAGAGTGCGGCTACCTCCTGCTCTGTGAAGCCAAAGTACTCAGCATATTCAGGATCCAAGAAAGTGAACACTCCTGGATTATTGAACTTAGAAAAGATGCTCTCCTTGGCCACACGCAAGATACCCGTTACAATGCCCTTATGCAGGTAGTTGTTATCCTTTAACGAATTGCTCAAAAACTCACGCATGAAGTCTACCATTTCTTGGTAGTAACCTTTTCCTTCGCTGAAATAGCCTGCATGAATAGGCGCATCGTACTCATCGAGGAGTACAATTACATCCTTATTGTGGTACTTTTGCAGCCATTGCGTTAGCTGCAAGATGCTGTTTTCAACCTCACCTTGTGTAGCAATTTTACTAGTAATACGTTTAAATAATACTCTTTCATCTTCATCGAGTACCCCTTCTGCAGCGAACAAGTAATTAAATTCACGATAACAGTTGGCTACCAAACCCGCTATCTTGCCGTAAGCTTCAGAAAAGTCTTTGCCATTGATGCTTTTGAGCGTGATGAGAACGACAGGATATTGCCCCTGGTGCTGCCAATATTCCTCGCCTGCTTCCCGGATCTTGAGCCCATCAAATAGCTGCGCACTGTGTGCTTCATTGCAAGAGAAAAAGTATTTGAGCATGGAGAGGTTCAGCGTCTTGCCAAAGCGGCGTGGCCGGGTGATCAGCGTCACCGCATCGGCTCTATCAAGGATGTCACGAATGAATAGACTTTTGTCAACGTACGTAGCAAGATTTGTACGTACTTTTTTGAAGTTACTCTCCCCAATGGGCATTCTTAGAACCATGGTCAGCAGGTTTTAGGTGTGCAATAATCTTGACAAAGGTAGATAATCACGGACTTTATCTGTGCTATAATGCGCCCCCACAGCCTTGATGGTGATGGCCACATAAGACGCCTCTAGTACATTGTTCCACAACGCCTGCGCCACCAACGCACGACAGCCCGAACAAACCCAGTAACTGATAATTAATAACGGCGCCGTTGCATAAATAATAATAAAAACGCCTTTTTTAGCGTTTAAACGCACTTTATGGTAAAAAGTCTTCGGTAAAAAAGCGCCCTCAGAGGCGCTAAACCGATTATGCAACAACGCCATTAATAACTAATAACTACCTCGGTATAGGTAAATCCCCTTTAAGGTGTAAATTTGTACCTCGCTTTTGTATGCGGATGTGGCGGAATTGGTAGACGCACTAGACTTAGGATCTAGCGCCGCAAGGCATGGGGGTTCGAGTCCCTTCATCCGCACTTAAGCTTCCTATAAGGGAGCTACCACGTAGCAGAGCGTTGGGCCTTTGTTAGGCCTAACGCCTCTTTCCCCCTCTCTTTTAATCAATAACTGTTTTTTGCCCAACCGGAAAGCACCCTGGCCAGTGGCTAATACCTAATATTTGATACCAGATAATTAATAACGCATCACCGACCAATAACACTCCGCCTATGCAAGTATCATTGCAAAAGAAAAGCAATACAGAAGCCGTTGTCACCATTAAAGTTGCACAGAACGACTATCAGCCACAAGTAGCCGAGAAGATCAAGGAGTATAGCAAGACAGCCCAGATAAAGGGCTTCAGGCCCGGCAATGTTCCCACTTCGCTCATCAAAAAGCGGTACGACCTCCCTATACTGGCAGAAATAGTGGAGCCGCTTATTGGTGAGGCAATCATGAACTACCTCAAGGAGCAAGCAATAGCCTACTTAGGAGAACCTACGCCGGCAGAGAAGCATATTGACCTGCTAGACCTGGCCCGCCAGGGGGATTTTGAGGTGGCGTATCTCATCACCACGCCAGGGCCCTTTTCTTGTGCGCTTTCCAAAGAGATTGAAGTAACTGCCTATAAGATTGCGCAGATAACAGAAGAGGAGCTGGAGGAGAAAATTGCGCTGCTCCGCGAAAAAGCGAGCACGGTAGAGGAGGTGGACAAGAGCAGCGCTAGCGATAGGCTCCACGGGGAATTACACTATCCTGCCAAGGATTTTAACGTACGAACGGCGATAACGATTGCCGATGTAACCGAGGCAACGCAAAAAGACTTTATCAACCTTATCCCTGGCAGCAAAGTCTCTTTTGATGTTGTGGAGATGCTGCACCATTTGACGACGCTACCTGGTGTTAGCCAAGCAATGCATACAACAATGGTGGAGCTTGGGGGCATGGCTGAATTCACAGTGGAGGCGGTCCATAGGAAAACGGCTGCTCCCATGGAGCAACCGTTTTTTGACAAGATACTAGGGCCAGGGGCTGTAGCTTCTGAGGAAGAATTTAGAAAAGAATTAAAAACAGCGCTCTTACAATCTTTTCAACAGGAAACCGACCGTACATGGAACCACGCTGTTCAGAAAACGTTGCTTGAGCGGGTAGATATCGAACTGCCGGAAGTGCGCTTGAAGAGAGACTTGCAAACAGCCAACAACGGTCTGGCCGAGGAAGAAATAGCGGCAAGCTATCTAGAATATGCCAAGGGACTACGCTGGCAGCTCTTGGCGGCAAAGATTGGGAAAGAAAATGGGCTGGCCGTAACGACCGAGGAGGTTACCGAGGAAGCGCGAAGGCTGTCGAGCCGTTCGCTGGAGGCGAGAGAACCCGAGGGGGCGTTTTCGGAGAGCGACGTGGAGCAGCTGGCCCAGCATTTTCTACAAAAGAATGAGGGAGAGAACTTCGGTAGGCTCTACGACCAGCTATATACCAACAAGCTGTTCAACTTGATAAAGGAAAAAATTACGGTTATTACGAAAGAACTGACCGTTACGGAATTCCAAAATAGATAGCTCCTTGCTATGCTAGGTATGCCTTTGGCCACTACCCTGGTCAGTTTTAATGAAACAAAAAATATATGGTTGACAAAAAGGAATTCAGGAACTATGCGGTAAAAGACCGCCAAATTAGTGGCATGCGCGTGGATGGCTATATGGAGAAGGTAGAAAACATGACCCGCTCTGTGATTGAGGAAAGATCCACGAACTTCCGGGAAATTGATGTCTTTTCGCGCTTGATGATGGATAGAATTATCTTCTTGGGCATGCAGGTGGATGAAAACATTTCTAATATCATCACCGCGCAGTTGCTCTTCTTAGAGTCTGCAGATCCCAACAAGGATATTCTGCTCTACGTAAACAGCCCAGGCGGCTCTGTCTACCATGGTTTGGGTATCTATGACACCATGCAATATGTGAAGCCCGCCGTGGCTACAATTTGTACGGGTTTGGCCGCCTCTATGGGCGCAGTGCTGCTGGCAGGCGGGGCCCCGGGAAGGCGCTCTGCATTGCCACATGCCCGGATTATGCTGCATCAACCCTTGGGCGGAGCGCATGGGCAGGCTTCTGATATGGAAATTACGATCAACCAGATGATCGAGATCAAGAAGGATTTGTACCAAATTCTGGCCAAGCATACGGGAAAAAGCATCAAAACGATAGCCAAAGATGCAGACCGGGATTTCTGGATGCGGGCAGCGCAGGCTGTGGATTATGGAATTATTGACGAAGTACTAGAGAAGAAGAAATAGTCCTCCTATGGAAGAATTAGACGTAAGCTTTTGTTCCTTTTGCAAACGCAACAGCGAAACATCTGCCGTAATGGTGAGCGGCCATTCTGCTGCCCATATTTGCGATAAGTGTGTGGAGCAGGCTGTTGACATTGTGAAGAGAGAGAAGGAAGGGCAAGGCCCGGGAGAGGAAGGCTTTGTGCACATTACGCCTAAGGAGATTAAAGCCCATTTGGACCAGTATGTAATAGGGCAGGACCAGACAAAGCGTGTGCTTTCTGTGGCGGTGTACAACCACTACAAAAGGCTGACGCAAACTACGGTGGGGGATGATGTGCTGATAGAAAAGTCGAATGTGCTCCTTGTGGGCGGAACAGGCACAGGAAAGACCTACCTGGCGCGCACTTTGGCGCAAAAGGTGCTGAAGGTGCCTTTTTGCATTGCGGACGCCACGGTACTGACCGAAGCGGGCTATGTGGGAGATGATGTGGAGAATGTCCTTAGCCGGCTGCTACAAGCGGCCAACGATGACGTGGCTGCTGCGGAGCGGGGCGTTGTCTATATTGACGAGATTGATAAAATTGCCCGCAAGAGCGACAACCCTTCTATTACGCGCGATGTGAGCGGAGAGGGGGTGCAGCAAGCTTTGCTCAAGCTCCTAGAGGGCAGTATTGTGAATGTGCCACCCAAGGGGGGCAGAAAACATCCCGACCAAAAGACCATTCCCATTAATACAGAAAACATTTTGTTTATCTGTGGGGGTGCCTTTGATGGGCTTGACAGAGTTATTGGCAGAAGGTTAAACAGCAGACCGCTAGGTTTTACTACCAAAAACAGCAAGAGTCGACATTTTGACGAGAAAAAATTGCTGCAATACGTTGCCGCGCCTGACCTAAAGAGCTATGGTTTTATTCCCGAGCTATTGGGCAGATTGCCAGTTATTAGCCACCTGGACCCGCTGGATGCGTCTGCGCTAAAAAATGTTCTCACAGCACCGAAAAATGCGCTCATCAAACAGTACAAAAAGCTGTTTGCCATGGAAGGCATTGTGCTAGAATTCACAGAAGGGGCACTGGACCATATTGTGGAGAAGGCCCTCGCACTCAAGTTGGGCGCCAGAGGGTTACGTTCTATCTGTGAAGCGGTGATTACGGAGGCGATGTTTGAGGCCCCTTCTAAGCCACAAAAGAAGCTGGTGCTAGACGAAGCTTACGTGGCCGAGCAGCTTGATCGGTCGAAGCAAATGATACCGAAGGTTGCTTAGTTGGGCTGTTGATGCTACTGCTGTTGAAGGCAAGAAAAAAGGGGGCTAAAGCCCCCTTTTTTCTTGCTCCCTTTTTAGGAATATAGCGTAGATTAAGATGCCGGTACAAACAACTTCATAATGTCTAGGCCTAGGTTAAATTCTATTAAGGAAGAACTAAAAAGTCTTATTGCGGTTACGCGGGGACTATCAAGTTCATCGGGTTTCCCATTTTTTAGGGAATCCAAATCAAACAATTCCATCGGTACTTTTAATTTAGTAACAATGTAAAACCCCTTAGGTAAGTCAATCGTACTCCCTAGGTAAATACTACCAGAAGTGGTTGCCAAATCCTTAATGACTTTATCAAGCTCTTCTTTGTTGCCTACCAATGCTGGCGGTAACCCTGCGCTGTTCCCCTCTTGCGTATATCTAGAAGATAATAAAGCTCTAAACTCATAGCCTAAAGAGAGACCATATGCTGTATAGAATCCTTCATCGTCAAACGCGCACCACTTAAGTCCGATAGGGATCTGTAGATATGTTTCTTCTATACTGAGCTTTGCGCCATTTCTTTCAAAGCTTAGCGCCCGGGGAAAACCGTATAGTAAACCTATCTCAGGACCTATTTTACTATTCTTGGCCACAAGAAAGTCGTAGCCAAGTGTAACACCCAA
Organism: uncultured Cytophagales bacterium; assembly: GCA_905479855.1. Lineage (GTDB taxonomy): Bacteria > Bacteroidota > Bacteroidia > Cytophagales > Amoebophilaceae > UBA8403. The sequence goes on along the minus strand of CAJQOF010000160.1, from coordinate 4,054 downwards.
GCTGAAATTGAGATTCTTAGCAATCGACGTCCCATTCTTATTCATTTCTTTCTTAACTCCATCAGGAATCGCATACAAAAGGGGCAACCCAAGCCCAAAATCTACCCCCACTTTCATGGCGTTAAAAAGAGAGCCCTGTTCATTACTACTGCTATTAGGCGCTGCCCAAGCTGGGTTTAGGCCAAGCAGTATAAAGGCAAGTAAAAAACCGGAAAAAATATTCCGAAACGATCTATTCTTCATTATTGTATTTGTTTAGGTTAAAAAATAGTCACCAAACCATCTAACAACAACCGCCGATGGTGATTGGCGAATATAAACAGTAATATTGAATTGCGTGGTTGTATGGCTTGTTGTTTGGCGGCCTGGTGCTGCGTGCAAACGCAGGACAGGAGTAGCTTAACCCCAGTTGCACCGGCATCAATCAGGTTTAGCAAGGTCACTGATTACCAATAACTACCCCTCCCCTACTCACCACCTCCATGCTCATGGCTTTGAGCTCTTCCGCTATTGTAGGAAGGCCACATTTCTCTGCGAGGGGCACGAAAAACTTCAGGGTTTCATCCGCTATCTTTCGCTGTGTTTTGTAAGGTTTGGCTTTGATGGTACGCAGGTTATGCACCCTATCTGCCAGTTTTACGTAGAATGAACGTTGATCTTTTACGTGCAAAAGCTTGTATAGGTTTTCAGCACTTGTCAGCTTCACTTTGTGGAAGGCATCTTTGTTGCTCTCTAAGTGCGTCACCCCATCCACTATGCGCGCCGTTTGTGCATCAAAGGAAAGTTCTATATGCTCTAGCAGCATTGGGGTGTCTTCCACGGTGTCGTGCAGCAGTGCCGCTAATAGGGTAGGCTGGTCCTGGTTATAGTCCAGCACAATTTGTGCTACGGCTATGGGGTGGAGATAAAAAGGTTCACCAGATTCCCGCTTTGTAGGGCCATGGTACCACTTGATCATCTCAATGGCCGTCTTCACCGTTTCAATATCCACTTTGGGGTACTTCTCCACAGCCGCTAGCAGCGCATTTTCTTGTTCCTTCGCCCCAGGGTAGGTGTCGTCTGCGCGCACCAGCTGCGCCCCCAGCGCCATGCAAGGCAAATCCAAATCCTTGGAGCGCACCTCCTCTAGCTGCATAGGAATAACATAGACGTGCGTATCCTGGGCTGCTTTCGGCGCTATATCCGTATAGCCATAGTGTGCTTTTATAATCTGCTGGTTAGTCAACAGCAAGAGCTCCTGGTTGTCGCCAGGCATTACCAAGTACGCCTCACCTAGCTGCGCAGGATACTCCCTTTCCACCAACGGCTCGCTTGCATGGTCGGGTGCAAACATCGCCCTATCAGTAGTAATGGTAAAAGCAAGCGCATCCACCTTTTTGGTGTAAGGATGCTCCATAGAGGTAATCTCATAGGTAAGCTTGGTATCCTCTAAGGCAATGTAAAATTCCAGCGGCTCTTCCTCATTAGTTTGCAACACATGAATGCTATTGACCAGGACTTTCTTGATGCGGTTGGGGTCACAAAAGAGCTGCGTATGTTGGCTGTTGTTTTGTAGGTGGAGCGTTTGCTCCTTGCACGCAGCCCCCACTTGTGCTAGCAACATATCCATCCTTACCAAAGCAGGAGCAAGCTGCATGTACTCACTGGCCCTGCTCTCTATTCTATCTAGCTGAATGGCGGTAGGGGTAATGGTTTCTTTAAGTTCAGCAAGGCCTTTGGCAAGTGCGCTTTTCTCACTTACACTTCGCTTTCCACGTGTATAGAGTTGCTTGATGAGATTGGCTGCTTTGGAGAGATTAGCAACGTCTGCTTGCTTAATGGCTTGCAACAAGCGCACGCGGTCCTTGAAGACTTCTAGCAAGAACGCTTTCTCCTCATTACCCCGCGTGAGTAGTCGGTTATTTTCTGCGGCCAGCCCCTGGTTTTTAGCAGCCAGCTGTCTGTATGCGCTTTTGTGCTTAATGAGCACAATAAGGAAGACCACAAAGAGGAGCACCATGTAGCCAATCTTGTACCATAATGCCCCTAGCGCCTCCACCGGAATGGCACTGCCGGTGGTTAGTGTAAAGCAGAGGGTACTCAATACTATTCCCCCCGCAGCCAGGCAAAGCGCCAGCTGCCAACGCAGCAGCGAGGTGGCGATGAGGATATTAATCATCAAAATCACTGTCTGTATAGGGGAAAAGTGGCTGATAATGGCCAGCAGTGTATTGGAGACAAAGAGAGAAATCCCTATGCCCACGGGCCAGCAATAGATAATAAAGCGCTTGGTAGCTGCACTAGGCACCAAAAGGGGAAAGATCATAAAGGAGCTCGCCAGCAGGGGCACGGTATAGCAGACAGCTTTGAAGATGGTTGGACAGGCTTCGGTATGCTCACACGCAATGGTGTAGCAGGCGGTGTAGATGGCAAAGAGAATATAGAGCCCAAAGTAGAAGTAGACGCCCTCGTTGGTCGGCAGGTTTTGGCGCAGGTAGGTTTTTAGCCGAAAAGACTTTCCCCCCTCTCGCTTGCGGGTAGTCAGCGCCTTTGTAGGGAGATTATTGGCTTTTTTTTTTACCCACCCTCCTTTTTCTCCCAAAAGGTAGTGGCTGCCCAGGAGGGCGATGAGGTTGGCGAACATGCCGGGGGCAATGCTGTCGGAGTTGTTACCATAGATACTCCAAAGTACTACAGTCAGTAACCCAGCTGCCATGCCAAAGAGTCCAACTTTGGGGGTAGTTCGGAAACCGAAAGTAGCAAGAATAAGTGGAACTGTAACAACAGGTGCGTAAATGCTTGTTGACAGCAACGCCATCTTTAGCAGGTCCTTAGAGTACAACGCTATGGGCAGCGCAGCCATTCCTATGAACAATGTAGAATAGCGCGCTATAAGAAGACGTCTTCTCTTGTTCGATTCAAGCGGTACAATGATATCATTTGATACAATGACGGCAGCAGTGTTTAAAAATGAGTCGGCAGAAGACATGGCCATGGCAACAATACCCACGCCAAATACCCCCCGAAAGCCCGCATAGGCATGCTTATTGACTAAATAGGGAAGTACCTCTTCGCGAGAAAGCGTTGCGTTGTCTGCCAATAATAAAATGGCAATCCAAATTACAAACAACCTTATTATTAATACGATAAAGGTTGCATACGTAAAGGAACGTTTGGCTTGCTGCGCACTACTGGCCATGGTAATCCGCTGAAAAAGCTCTGGCGCAATGGCAGGAATAGAGAAGAAAAAAATTAGGCTAATGGTCGTCATAAACTCGGGTGTAAAGCCCACTACCTCACGTAGGTTGAAGCGTGGTGTAGTAGCTAGTGCCTTATAGACAAGCTCTCCTGAATTGGGCAAATTGTTCCAGATCATCAACGCTATGGTAGGGATAAAAATGCCAAAGGTGACAAACTGCACCACGTCAGTAAAGGTGACAGAGCGTATGCCTCCCAGAGCAGAGTAAGTGATTACAATGGCAGCAGCCACAACAGTTACTAAGGGCCCCTCCAAACCAAGCAATAGGGATAGCGCCCTGGTAATTACTTCGAATTGGACAGCCAACCACCCTATTAAGTTGAGCATACTGCTCATAGCACTGAATAGTCTCGCCTTTTTACCATACATGTCTCCTATGACTTCAGGTACTGATAATTTACCTAGAAAATCGCCCATACGTCCACCTATCCTACCTGTGAGGTATATTCCCATGAATCCGCCGATGATTGATGCTATTGTATAGTACAATCCTCTAGTATAGCTATACTCTAAACCAGATAGCAGAAAGCTTCCTGTTATCCATGTAGCAACAACGGTAGCTGTAAGTGTGGCAGTAGAAAAATTCCTGCCTCCTGTGGCATAGTCTTCTAGCGTGACCACCTTTCGGCCGTAGCTTAGCCCTACAATGAGGTTAATGAGTAAGAAAACAGCGAGTATACCAATATCAACAGGGTGCACTAAAGATGTCATCGTCTATGTATTTCGTTTATTTTGATTGTGCTGGGGTTACCTTTTTTACCCAGCCCCCCTTCTCGCCCAAGAGGTAGTGCGTGCCCACTAAGCCAATAAGGTTGG
>CAJQOF010000159.1 GCA_905479855.1 uncultured Cytophagales bacterium | reverse complement strand
CCCAAACTTTACTGGGCGTAACGGGCTCTGGAAAGACTTTTACCATGGCCAACGTAATACAAAACATGGACCGCCCCGCCTTAATCTTAAGCCACAACAAAACCCTCGCGGCCCAGCTCTATGGCGAGCTCAAGCAATTCTTCCCAGACAATGCGGTAGAATATTTTGTTTCCTATTATGACTATTACCAGCCGGAAGCCTTTATTCCTTCTTCCAATCTCTTTATAGAAAAAGACCTGGCGATCAACGATGAGCTAGAGAAACTGCGCTTGCGGGCTACCGCTTCCCTGCTCACAGGTAGGCGCGATGTTATTATCGTCGCTTCCGTCTCCTGCATCTATGGTATTGGCAATCCAGAAGCGTTTGAAAAAAACATCCTCCGCATGAAAGTGGGAGACAAGATTTCCCGCAATAAGCTGCTGCTCACCTTTGTAGACATGCTCTATAGCAGGAATGACATCGACTTTAAACGGGGGAGCTTTAGGGTAAAGGGAGACACGGTAGATGTCTTTTTGGCCTATGCGGACCATGCCTACCGTTTCTTCTTTTGGGGCGACGAGATTGAGGCGATCCAGAGCATTGATCCCACCTCAGGCACCAAATTTTCTAACGAACAGCATGTTGCCATCTTCCCCGCTAATCTTTTTGTGACGAGTAAAGATGTTTTGGCGCAAGCTATTATAGAGATACAGGCAGACTTAGTGCAACGCATAGCCTTCTTTGAAACCCATGGTTTGCGTGAAGAAGCCAAGCGCATCAAGGAGAGAACAGAGATGGACCTAGAGATGATGCGGGAACTGGGCTATTGCTCAGGCATAGAAAACTATTCGCGTTACTTTGATAGGCGTGAGCCTGGGTCTCGCCCTTTCTGCCTCTTGGATTATTTCCCCAAGGATTACCTCATGTTTGTGGATGAAAGCCACGCAAGCATACCGCAAATTCGCGCCATGGGGGGCGGTGACCGCGCTAGAAAAGCGAACCTGGTGGAGTATGCATTTCGGCTGCCTTCTGCCATGGACAACCGGCCACTCAGCTTCAATGAATTTGAGAACCTCATCAACCAAGTGGTTTTTGTAAGCGCTACCCCCGCAGACTATGAGCTCCTGCAATCGGACGGGGCAGTGGTGGAGCAGATCATTCGGCCCACGGGCCTGCTCGATCCTAAGATTGATGTGCGCCCCAGCTTGCACCAAATTGATGACCTGCTCAACGAAATTGACTTGCGTGTGCAACGAAAAGAGCGGGTGCTCGTAACCACGCTGACCAAGCGCATGGCCGAAGAGCTTACCAAGTACTTGGAGCGGGCGAGCGTGAAGTGCCGCTATATTCACTCAGATGTAAAAACGCTGGAACGAGTAGAGATATTGCGCGAGCTACGCCTGGGCGTGTTTGATGTGCTCGTAGGCGTCAATTTGCTAAGGGAGGGGCTAGACCTGCCAGAGGTGTCGCTTGTGGCTATTCTAGATGCAGACAAAGAAGGATTCTTGCGGAATGTACGTTCGCTGGTGCAAACCATTGGCCGGGCAGCCAGGAATGAGAACGGCCAGGTGATTATGTATGCAGACAAGGTCACCAAATCTATGGAAATAGCCATCAGCGAAACCAACCGGCGCAGGGAGCTACAGACGGCCTACAACAAAACCCACAACATCACGCCAACCTCAGTGCACAAGTCTAAGGAAGCCATTCTGGAGCAAACCCAAGTGGGTGCCAATAAAGAAAAAAACCAGCAGTATTACGCAGAAAAGGAGGGAGCGCTCAATATAGCGGCCGACCCTGTGGTCGCCTACATGACCCAAGAGCAGATGAAAAAGCACATAGTGGCCACGAAAAAGAAAATGGAGGGGGCTGCCAAAGCGATGAACTTCACTGAAGCGGCTAGGCTTCGGGATGAGCTGGAGGTTTTGGAGAAAAAGCAGGGACAGTGAACGCTATGGAGATGTAAAGATGGCGTAACTTTGTACACCATTGATCGAAGTAAATACTAACACGCACAAAACGCATGGAAGACAATTCTAGCAAGCTTCTCTACCTGGTGGTAGCGGGCATCTACTATGTAGTAAAATACGTAGTAAAAAACGCAACGAGCAGCACCACCGAAGAATGGGCCACAACTGACGAGCCGGTGGAGCCTCCGTCTCAGCCAGTGCCACGGGAAAACTGGGCGAATACCTGGGAGGAAAAGGTGAGAAAACCACCCACACCTGCACCTTATCTACACACCCCAAAAGCAATGGCAATGGCCCGGCCTATAGCACAAACTATGGCTAAGCCCACGCTTCAGCAAACATCTCCCCCAAAAGCAGAGCGTCTGCTCCGCCGATATAGCGGCTGGAAGAAAGCCATCATCATGCATGAAATCATCCAACCCTATGCCCAACATGCCCCCGCCCCTACTGCTCTGGCTTAGCGCATTCCTCTTTTGTGTGGGTATCGTGGTTGTGCTTACCAAACGGGATGCCATCTTTGTGCTGCTCGGTATTGAACTAATGCTGAATGCTGCCAACTTTAACTTTGTACTTTTCAGCAACTACGACCCCAAGCAGCAAGGGCAAGTGTTTGCCCTCTTGGTCATGGCCATCGTGGTTTGCGAAACAGCGGTAGCATTGGCCATTATCGTTCAAGTGTATCGGCACAGAAACAGTGTAGAACTTGAGAAACTGCAAAGCTTACGAGAAGAAGTATAAGACAAACAAAAAGCAACGTTGCTAACTTCCTCTTTCCCCAGCAGCCAATGCAATCAGTCAGTCTTTTATCACTAAACCCAATTATTATGTCATCAGTAAATAAATTTCTAGACCCCAAGAGCGACTTTGTGTTCAAAAAAGTCTTTGGCACAACAAAGCACAAGAACTTGCTCATACACTTCTTGAACGATGTGCTTTACGAGAAGTATAAACCAGAGATAGCCAAGATTACGGACATAAAGTATGTGCAGACCATTCAGGCGCCCGATTCTGCTACTGGCAAGGAGATGGTGGTGGATGTGCTGTGTGAAGACCAAAAAGGGGGGCAATACATTGTTGAGATGCAGCTTTCTCCCTTTGCTAAATTTGAAG
>CAJQOF010000158.1 GCA_905479855.1 uncultured Cytophagales bacterium | reverse complement strand
CTTTGGTAGACAAGATAATCACCCACATTCTTGTAGAGGAGCAGCCCAGGTGGCTTAAATTTCAGCAAGGGCAGATAGACGTGCTTGATCTTTCTAGGGGAGATATTGCGCTGCAGGTGGTGCAGGAAGGCGTGTTAGATGCTAAGCTGCAAGAAAAAGGCATGCAATTGTTCCTGGAACCAGAGCAAAACACCAGCCTCTGTGTCTTTAATAATAGCCATCCGTTGTTCAAGGACAATGTAAAACTGCGCCAGGCCATTTCTCTCGCCTTTGATGGCGGGCGTTATAACAAGCTATTCTACAACGACACTGCTGTGCAGGCCCAATCGATTATATCTCCCGGCCTGGCAGGCTATAGAGAAGATTATGTGAGCCCCTACAGAACCTATGACGTAGAAAAAGCCAACCAGTTGTTGGCCGAGGCGGGCTACCCCGGAGGAAAGGGCTTGCCAGAGATTACATTAGAAACAAGCGCCAATATCAACGCACGCCAGAAGGTTGAATTTTTCAAGAATTGCATGGAGAAGATCGGCATCAGCATTAAGGTACAGAGCAATACATTTCCGGAGCTGATGAGAAAGATAGCGCAGAAGCAAACGATGATGCATGCGATGTCGTGGAGTGCGGACTATCCGGATGCCGATGCCTTTTTGAGTTTGCTATACAAAGCTGACCAAAGTGTAGATTTGGGCAGCTACTTCAGCAATGCCACCTACAATGCGCTGTATGAAAAGGCAACTGTCATGGAGCACTCTCCCGAACGTACTGCCATTTATGAGCAGCTCAATCGCATCGCTGCAGAACAAGTGCCGGCGGTCTACACGGTCCACGGAATGCGGCCTGTTATTTACCAAGGTTGGGTGAAAAACTACCTCTGGGCCGATTGTCTAAGTGGCGAAGAGCAGTACATCAACATCGACCTGGAGAAAAAGAGGCAACTGCAGGCCAACCGCTAAAGACCAACAAAAACCCTATGAATATCTACCATTATGTTATCAGGAGGATGCTCTATACCATTCCCATTCTGATAGGTGTGACCTTACTTATCTTCTTGCTGTTCAATGTTGTGGCAGGCGACCCCACCATCGTATTGCTGGGGAAGCATGCAACATTCCAGCAGATGGCGGAGCTAAGGCATGAGCTAGGGCTAGATAGACCGTTGTTCATACAGTATCTCGATACGCTTAAGTCTGCGTTTACATTCGACTTTGGTCGATCCTGGTCTACCAAGCAGCACATCATGCAAGTGATTAAGGGAGGGAGCTATGCGTCACTCACGCTTGCAGTACCCTCCTTTATCATCGCTAGCCTGGCATCTACGGCCATTGCGTTGTTGGCCGCCTTTTTTCGGGGAACATGGCTAGACAAAAGTCTAGTGATTGTGAGCGTTGTCATGATGAGCATCTCTGTGCTCGCCTATATTCTTTTTGGCCAATGGATATTTGCCTATAAGCTGGGCTGGTTTGAAATCGCGGGGTATGAGTACGGCTTTCCAGACTTTGTCCCTTACATTATTTTGCCTGCCATCATCTGGATTGTCCTCAGCATTGGCCCGGATGTACGTTTCTATAGAACGGTGATGCTAGACGAAGTGCACCAAGATTATGTGCGTACTGCCCGCGCCAAAGGGCTCTCTAACCGGGTGATCTTGTTCAAGCATGTACTCAAGAATGCCATGATCCCCATTATCACCAACTTGGTGATACAGATACCTTCGCTGATACTGGGTTCGTTGTTGATAGAAAACTTTTTTGGCATTCCTGGCTTGGGAAACATTACTTTGCAGGCCATTAATAACTCTGACTTTCCGGTGATTAAGGCCATGACCATTCTCTCTTCGGTAGCATACATTACCTTCAACGTCATTACCGACGTGCTTTACACCCTGGTAGATCCACGAATAAAACTTAAATAACCTTTTTATGATGGCCCAATCTGCCCCCCAATCGCTTTGGGTAGCTACCCTGCGTCAAATGCTCCGAAATAAGCTGGCGGTAGCCTCCTTGGCGATAGTACTGTTATATACGATAGTCGCATTGTTGGCCTTCTCGGGCCTTATTGCCGCCGACTGGAAAGCGGAGGTGGGCGGTTCCTATGCAGCGCCGAGTGCACAAAACTGGTTTGGCACAGATATTTTTGGGCGAAGCGTGTTGGCAAAAATCATCAAAAGCACAGAAGTAGCCATGAGCGTTGGGTTTGTGGTGGCCCTTATCGCCATTACCATCGGCGTGGCCCTGGGCGCTTTGGCCGGCTACTTTGGCGGCATTGTAGACGAGTGCATTGTATGGTTCTACACCACCATCGCTTCCATCCCCAACATCATGCTGCTCATTGCCCTCACTTTCATCTTAGGAAAAGGGATCCTGGCCGTGTACATCGCGCTAGGCATGACCAACTGGGTGGAGCTTTGCCGGTTGATGAGGGGAGAGGTCAAGCGCCACAAAGATCGGGAGTACCTACAGGCAGCCAATGCCCTAGGCGCCAGCCATCTGCGCAAGCTCTGCCGACACATTCTGCCCAATGTGCTCCATATCGTGATCATACGCTTTTCGCTCATCTTTCAGTTTGCCATTAAGTCCGAAGTCATACTCTCCTACCTAGGGCTAGGCGTACAAGGCAGCCCTAGCTGGGGGGTGATGATTGATGATGCCCGGGTGGAACTCACAAGGGGAATATGGTGGCAGCTCGCTTTTGCTACCCTGGCGATGTTCTTGATCGTACTGGCCTTCAACATCTTGAGTGACGCGCTAAGAGATGCGTTGGATCCAAAACTAAAGGGCAAATAAGTATGGAAAATATTTTAGAAGTAAAAGAACTGGTAACCAAGTTCAACACGGCAGAAGGCAAGGTAACAGCGGTAAATGGGGTATCTTTTGACGTGTACAAAGGAAAGACACTCGGCATTGTAGGCGAGTCTGGTTCTGGTAAGTCGACCATCGCCCTCTCTATCATGCGGCTTATTGAGCCCGCCACTGGGGTGATAGATGGAGGGAGTGTCTTGTTCCAAGGGCAAGACATCTTGCAGCTACCAGAACGAGCGATGCAGCAAGTACGGGGCAACCAGATCTCGATGATTTTCCAAGAACCCATGACCTCGCTCAATCCTGTCTTTACCATTGGCAACCAGATTAAGGAAACGGTGGTGCTCCACCAAGACATTACGGCCAAAGAGGCCCAAAATCGCTGTATAGAACTATTGACCTTGGTCGGCATTCCTGCCCCCGAAAAGCGCGTGCACGAGTATCCACACCAACTCTCGGGTGGTATGCGGCAGCGGGTGATGATTGCCATGGCGCTGGCTTGCCAGCCTGCTTTGCTGATTGCTGACGAGCCTACTACCGCGCTGGATGTAACGATTCAGGCACAAATTTTAGACCTGATGCGCAAGCTGCAAGCAGAGACCGATATGGGCATTGTTTTGATTACGCATGATCTGGGCGTGGTGGCAGAGATGTGTGATGAAGTAGCCGTGATGTATTGCGGTAAAATTATAGAGCAGGCCGATGTAAAAACCCTCTTTAGCCACCCTGCTCATCCTTACACCCAGGGCCTTTTGAACTCCATCCCTTCGTTAGACGCTTGTTTAGAAAAAGGGAAGCAACAAAGATTAACGACCATAGAGGGCGTAGTGCCTCCACTTTCTCAGCTGCCGCTGGGGTGTAACTTTCAAGATAGGTGCTTGCGGGCAGATGAAGCTTGCAAGGGGGCCAATGGAGACCCTGCCCTAAGCGAAGTAGGGCCCAACCACCAAGCTGCCTGCTTCCATCCTTTAAAATAATAACGGCTAATGCAATAACCATGAACCTCAGACTCCCCATTGGTGTCAGCGATTTTCAGGAGCTCCGCACAGATCCTGATACCTATACGTTTGTAGATAAGTCGCTTTTTATTCGGGACATCATAGACGATGGTGCCAAGACTATATTGCTCATTAGGCCACGGCGCTTTGGCAAGACGCTGAATATATCCATGCTAAAGTACTTTTTCTCTTGCACAGAGCAGAACACGGCGGAACTATTTGATGGGCTAAAAATTTGCAATGCAGGCGATAAATATTGGGCACATCAAGGACAATACCCTGTCATCTTTATCACCCTAAAGAGCGCAAAGAGCACTGGTTTTGATAGAGCCTACAGGAAGATTCAGGGGCTAGTAGCAGCATGTTATCGCGAATTTCGTTATTTATTGGCTGTAGACGACTTGCTTGACGAAGATGAAAAGGAATTTTTTCGGCGCATCACCGGAAAAAGAGCCCCACAAGATGAAGTTGAGCAAAGTCTTCTTTACCTGAGTGAGTGGTTGTACAAACACCATAAAAAGCGCCCTCTTATATTGATTGATGAATACGACGCACCTATCCATGCGGCCTACTTTAGCGATGACCCAGACTATTATAAAAACATAATAGATTTCATGCGGGAGTTTTTTGGTAGTACGCTGAAAGACAATAAGTATCACTACAAGGGAGTGCTCACTGGTATCTTGCGCGTGGCAAGGGAGAGCTTGTTCTCTGATCTCAATCACTTGCCAGTGTACTCTTTGCTTACTGAACAATATGCTGAATATTTTGGTTTCACAGAGGATGAAGTGACAGCGCTCTTTGCCAAGTCTGCTCTTTCTGTGGATTTGGCGGATGTAAAAAGGTGGTATAATGGATATTATGTACGGGACATTGTTTTGTACAACCCTTGGTCCATTCTCTTTTGTTTGGCGAACAAGGGAAGATTAGAAGCTTATTGGGTAAACACATCGGAAGATAAGCTGATACGCGAAATGTTAACAAGGCATGATGTCGACTTGCACGACAACATTGCTGAGCTCATACAAGGCAAGGAAATCAACGCATTTATCAACCCTTTCCTCAATTTCAACCAACTAGATAGCAATAGTGATACAGTGCTCTCTTTGCTCTATATGGCCGGGTATCTGAACGCATTAAATCCGCAATACGATGAGATGACAGATGAGATAAATTATACTTTGCGCATACCCAACAAGGAGGTGCGCAGTGTTTATAAGCATATCATCTTTGGCTGGTTGGCTGGCCAACGCAAAACGAAATGGCTAATCGCTTGCTTAGATGACCTTAAAGCAGGAAGAATGCAGCCCTTTGAGGCTGCACTGCAAGAAATTGCCTACAACATTCTGAGCTGCCACGACGCTGGAGGGGCAAATCCCGAACAGTTCTACCATGGCCTGCTGCTAGGGCTTATACTTTATTTGAATGGCGAGTATACCATCCTCTCCAACCGCGAGGCGGGCATGGGGCGCTATGACATTGCGCTCTTCCCCAAATCGCCTAATAGCAATGACAGCGGTATCATCTTCGAACTAAAACGCACAGATAGTAATGATGAAGCGCACCTCACCCAAGTAGCCCAAGAGGCGTTGCGGCAAATTGAAGATAAAGAATACGACCGTATGCCAGAGGCAGGGCATACCAAAGGATGGCTAAAGCTAGGCGTAGCTTTCTCCGGAAAGGCGCTAAGGATGGCCTATGCAATGCCGGCGGCATGATGCTAGAGGATGCACCGCCACTGATATTTGATAACTAATAACTGATAATTACTAACCAATGCTAGAAGTACGCAATCTCTCCAAACACTTCCCCATTCGGGGTGGGATTTTAGGGAAAGAAGTAGGCCGTGTGCAGGCCGTAGATGATGTTAGCTTCACCATTAAACGTGGAGAAACCTTAGGGCTGGTAGGTGAGTCTGGCTGCGGGAAGACCACGCTAGGCCGCACCCTCCTGCGCCTAATAGAGCCCAGCGCAGGTAGTATTCTCTTTGAAGGAAGAGACATTACCCAGCTCAACGCCTCCGCCATGCGCGCCATGCGCCGCAAGATGCAGATCATCTTCCAAGACCCCTATGCCTCCCTAAATCCTAGGATGACGGTGGAATCGATTTTAACAGAACCCCTTAAAATCCATCAACTCTGCCATACGAAATCAGCCTACAAGAAACGGTTGCAAGAACTCCTGGACTATGTGCAGCTACCCAGAGAAGCACTCAACAAATACCCGCACGAGTTCTCGGGCGGGCAGCGCCAACGCATCTGCATTGCGCGGGCATTGGCCGTCTACCCAGAGTTTATTGTCTGTGACGAATCCGTTTCTGCGCTCGATGTCTCCATCCAGGCTCAGGTCATCAACTTATTGATGGACCTGCAAAAGGAGCTCAAACTCTACTACTTTGAGGTCATGGGCAATGAATAGGTAGGTAAGTTTGAGC
>CAJQOF010000157.1 GCA_905479855.1 uncultured Cytophagales bacterium | reverse complement strand
CATTTAGTGCCAACCCATGCATCGTCACCCAGCGGCTGGTTCTAACGCCTATAGCACACAGTTTACGCGCCGCTCCCTCCTCTTTGTCATCAATCCATACCCCCGTAAGCCCATCAATGCGCTTCCCCACAAGGCCAACGTCCTCCAGCATTGCCATCACCGCTTGCTCCAATAGCCTTAAGTAGCGGTGTAGGTCCATAAAGAAGTTTTCCAAGTCCAGAATAGGGTACACAACAAGTTGGCCCGGACCGTGATAGGTAATGTCCCCACCGCGGTTGGTCGCGTAAAAAGAAATACCTTGGCGCTTCAGCGCCTCCTTGCTAGCGAGCAGGTGCGTGGCGCTGCCAGTTCTTCCTAGCGTATACACATGGGGGTGCTCGCAGAGGAGCAGATAGTTGGGGGTAGGCTTTTGTTGCGCAGCGCTCAGTTTTCGGTTCTCTATCTTGATGGCAACAATCTCATTCAGTAATTCTTCTTGTAGGTCCCACGCGGCTTGGTAGGGCAGCCGTCCCAAGTTTTTGAGGGTGACTTGTTTGTTTTTTGTGGGCATGTGCGTAGGGGGAGGTGTGCTTCGTTACGCTTGTGGATAATATGCCGCGTAGTAATGTCCGTAGTTTGGAAATTACAGCACAGCAGGCAGTGCGAGGGAAAAATCTCATATAAGCGCCCTCACAGCAGAAAATATGGCCAGAACAGCTCCCCCCAAGGCGAATAGGCATAGCAACCAAGGGGACTCCGTCTGGCAATATTTATCTAGCTTCATTCCCAGCCACACACTTGCGCCCATAATCGCCATCATCTGAAAGCTCAGGTGGGCATACTGGAGGTAGTTAACCGCCGGTTTATCCCGCCGCTTGCGCGTGGGCTTGTTGGGAGATGGGCTCGGTGATTTTTCCATGTTTGCTCTGGAGTGAATTGGTAAGCTGCGCAGCTTTGGGTTCCGTAATAGCCCCCCCCATATTGCACTTTCCGTTAAACTTGGCGCCTTCTTCAAACACCAACTTACTGGTGATAATGTCTCCATTAACCATGGCAGTGGGCTTTAGCGTCAGTAACCCCGATACTCTGATGGTGCCCTTCACTTCGCCACCAATTTCTGCGTTCTGCGCTATGATGTTTCCTTCCACTACGGACGTGTTGCCCAGTACGACCTTGGTCTTGGTCTGGATGCTTCCTTCTACTCTTCCTTCTACGCGCAGATTCCCCGAGGTGGTCAAATTGCCTGTTAGGCTCGTGCCTTTACCAATAATATTGCTAGAGTTGTTTGATCCCTCCTCGGCACTCTCTTTTTTAGCGTTGCTAAACATAGTGTTGTCTTAAGCTATATTGTTAGAAGGCATTGTTGCATAATTCGTTCAGGGCCTCTGACTCCACTTTTTTACCGGTGCATTTTTGCCCCAAAGTGTGTTTAAGCGGTGTAAAGGCCATTTGCCTTATTGTTTACGCAACAACGCCTTGTTAGAATGTAATGAAATGTTCTGGGTTAATGGGCCCCCCCTCGTACCAAAGCTCAAAGTGAAGATGCGGCCCTGTGGAGAGCTCACCCGAATTGCCCATAATGGAAATGACCTCGCCGGCCTCGACGAAGGTACCAACTTTTTTCAATAGTGCTGCATTGTGCTTGTAGATAGAAACCAAATCTTTGTTGTGCTGGATCACCATTACCCAGCCCGTTTCCACTGTCCAGGCCGCAAAGATGACCATTCCATCGGCCACACACTTGATGGGCTCGCTCTCCTTAGCCACAATATCTACCCCATAGTGCTCACTCCCATGGCTGAAGGGCGTGGTGATGATACCATTGACAGGCGAAAAGAAAAAGAGTTCTTGCAAATCATTGACAGGCTTGTTGTGCGTAATCAGCAGAGACGCCTCGTTGTCCTCAAATTCACTCCTCAGCAAGGTATCGGCAGCAGCGAGTTCTTCTGGTGAGTAAGGCGCAGGCACAGTTTCTGCTTGCTCCCTTTCAGCCTCAACCGGTTCCTCGGCAGCTACATCTTCCCCGGTGATCGTACTTTGCAGCAATGCAATAAACTTGCGCTGTTGGTTGGCCTGCTCCTCTAAGGTGTCTACAACAGCAGAGAGCTCGATGATCTTTTGGCTGTTTCTCTCCTCTATGTATGCAGGGTTTAGCCAACTGGCTAAGAGCGTTTTGGCCAGCGCAAGGCTACACCCTACCAAAATGACGGTGACTAGGGAACCTAGCGCAATGAGTTTGGCATGGCTAAAGCGGAAGGTAGATTTCTCTGCCAAATCTTCTTCGCTGCGAATAACAAGCTGATAGCGGCTGGTAAGCCAGCTAGAAAGTGTTCTTTTGAACCTCAAGGTTGGTTGTTGTTGGTTGATGGGCTGGTTGCGAAAGTAATGGTTATTGGGGATATCTATTGCCTACCCAACTGCTTCTGCGTTATAATAACCAAGAGATTGTTAGCGGGGGTGGACGTCTTATATCCTTGAAGCCAATTACCAATAAGGCTATGCGTGTGGATGAACAGCCTAGAAACTCTTATCTTCGTCCGTTTCAAGATACCCCCATGCCTGTGAAAAGCATACGATTATTGCCATGCGCCCTCCTTGTTATTATTACAGCCGATCTCTTAGCCTGTAGTACTCCAATTCCCCCTACGACCGATACCGATAATCCAGCGATCAATACCCCAAAAGCGCTTCAATCTGGCAGTTTACCCATGGAGGAAGCGGCGCAGCTTTTGATAGACGGGAGGGTGCTGCAAACAGGCAAACAACTCCTCTTCGATCTTATCCGGGGAGAGCTGTCTGCGAAAGAAATTGCGGAGCATGGAAAGGATTTAACTTGCAGCAAGAAGGCGCTATCGGAAGCTGAAAAAAAGGACTTTTTAAGTAGAACAGTACCTAATGGCCTGGACCTAGATAAGGTAGTAGTAGGCATCACCGCTACCTCTTTGCCCTACCAACAGGTTTCTTCCAATGGTAAGCCTGTGGCAATCGTCAACTTTGCTGACAGTAAACTTTTCTATGGATTTTACCAGGACGATCTGTTTGTGCAGGATGAAATAATGATCGCCAATTTGTTTCATTTATCGCTCTGGCGCATGGCAAACAGCACAGATGGCAAAGGAGAACAAGGTAAACTACCTGCGAACAAAAAAATTTGCGCTGGCGAAAGCACCGCGCTCTTTAAAAATGTACCGCAGTATGCCAAACCCATAAATATTACAAAGGACCTCTATGACGATGGTGGAGGATTTTCACAATATTCTCAAAAAGCTAAGAATAACGATGCGGAAAAAGCCAAGTTAAAAAATCTATTGCAGAACAGCATAGACCGCGGCGGCATCGATATTCATAATCCACCCAAAGTGAATGTGCTGGCCATGGCTGCGCCTGATGGGCCTCGCAATAGAAATGAGTGGTTCTACTACACCGCTTGTTGTGGTTTCAGCCAAGCAGATGGCTATGTCCTAACAGGAAACTGGGGCGCGGGTGTTTTTAACAAGGATTTGAATAAAGATAAAAAGGACCCGCGTAGGAGTACGAGGCTCAGCGCAAAAGCACAAATAGCGGCAGCCATTGCAACCAATACACAGATAGAGGTGCATGCATACAGTCCGAAATCTTTAGAAGAATGGAAAAAAGCAAAGCAGGAAATCCAGGAAAAAATTAATGACACCCCCGGCATAAAACTTATAGACCTGCTAGAGGGCTTTTAGCTTACTCGCAGTTATTAGGCCACTGTCCTCAACTTCGCAAAACTCAGCAGTAACGTCTTCTCCCCAACCCCAGCAAAGTCAATCACCGCCAGCTTCTAGCAGGTACACTTCTTTGCAGCGGCTTTTTTTGCTTAATTTGTGCGCCCCGGCATACTGCTAGTCTAGCAGCCAAAGAACACACAGAGCATGGTATGCCGGACAGCGGCGTTTAAATAGTGTCATTTATGCCTACCAATAGAAAAAAAGAGATCGTCCCCCCCGGCATCAGCGACTTTAAAGAGCTGCGCACGAAGTATGCAGGCTACGCCTTTGTGGACAAAACATTATTGATTCGGGACGTCATTAAGGGAGCAAAAGTGCTACTGTTTCCCCGGCCTCGCCGCTTCGGCAAGTCGCTCAAC
>CAJQOF010000156.1 GCA_905479855.1 uncultured Cytophagales bacterium | reverse complement strand
TTTTTCAATGTAAACTCCTCTCCATGTCCTGGGTGATAAGCATTGGCAAACAGAGCATGCAAAAAACAATGCAGTACGGTCCTGATGCCATTGCCCTCGTCATCGTCAACGAAGCCCATAAAGGCAGCCCTTTGGCGTTCTTAGAGAAAACACCAGAAGCTGCGAAGTTATTTATAGAGAACCAGTTTAGTGACCATATTGCCCATTACATAGGCCATATGGAAACCAAGAATTCCAAAAAAGGAGAAGAAGAAACAGACCTTGAAATAGTTAAGCAAAGAATTATTAAATTAGCGGCCGATAAAACAACTATCGTTATGAGTGGACTAGCAAGAATAGAAAAAAAAATTAGAGAGGAGGGTATACAGGAAGGTAGGCAGGAAGGTATAAGGAAAACCGCCAAAGAGATGTTTAGGAGGGCCTGTTCTTTGGACTTAGTAAAAGAGGTAACGGGCTTGGAGATGGGGGAACTTGTTCGATTACAAGGTGTCGTTACTGCGTAACGGGGGGATCTACCTTTTTGCCATTGATTTTTTCACTATGCCATGGCGCTCTTTGGGGCTGATTTACCTACAAGGTGTATGGTGGGCTCTTTTCCTGGACCACTTTCTCTACAATAATTATAGGGAATATTCCACAGGAGGCACCGTGCCCATGGTTTGTTTTCGTTTCAGTAGAACCTGATTGTTTATATCACTCTTGATATCTTTTCTACCCATGTTGCTTGATTGCCGCCTTTCACTCGGGAGCGTAGGCTATGTGCGAGGGTCGAGTGAAAGGTAGAAGAAAAAAATTTACAAATATTTACCGGTGAAATATTCCCTACTCCTCCTCAATTAGTGGTCCAGGTTTTGGGTACCACCGTAACCTTTACTGGCTCCTTCACTTCGCTCAGGACAGGGTTTAGGATAAAGCTTGGGATGAAAGGAGGTTGTAATAACTAAATCACACTTGCTCCCGCAGCCATACAATCTCCTTTTTCCACAGCTCCGGACCTCCTGGGGTTTCTAGGTATTTGGGTATAGCGGCTACCTTGGGTGACTGCATGAGGTACTGAAAGCTCTCGGCGCCTATCTCGCCCTGCCCAAGGGGGGCATGCCTGTCTTTGCGTGAATTGTGGGGCTGGAGGGAATCGTTGAGGTGGAAGGCATCTAGGTAAGCGAGGCCTACGCAACGGTCAAAGTGGTCGAGGGTTTGCTCCCACCCGGCAGCGGTGCGGATGTCATAACCGGCAGCAAAGATGTGGCAAGTATCGACACAGACGCCTACGGGGATTATGCCTTTTGTTTCGGCCACGAGGTAGCCAATTTCTTCGAAGGTGCTGCCCACATTGCTCCCCTGGCCTGCGGTTGTTTCTAACAAGAGCTTCAATTCGCTCCCCTCGAGCAGGTCTTGCATGCCGCGCATACTCTCGGCAATGCGTTCTAGGCATGCTTCTCGCGGGGCCTTTAGGGCGGAACCGGGGTGAAAGTTGAGGAAGGAAATTCCTAATGTTTTGCAGCGGACGATTTCTTCGCGCAGTGCTTCTTGGCTCTTGAACAAGCTGGCGTCATCGGGAGAGCCGAGGTTGAGCAAGTAGCTGGCATGGCTCATTATCTTACTCACGCCTGTCTCTTCCTTGGTCTTATGAAAAAGCGCGACCTCCTCTGCTTGCAGCTGCCGCCCTTTCCATTGCCGCTGGTTGGAGGTGAATATTTGCACCGTGGTGGCGCCTATGGCTGCGCCTTCATTCAGTGCTTTGAAAAGCCCACCCGCGGTGGAGGTGTGGGCGCCTATGAGACACTTTTTCTCTTGCATACGTAAATTTTTCAGGGATCATTGATGAATTATGCGTGATCAGTGGTGGTGCACAATTCGTTGCGCGCCCCTGAGGGCACTTTTGTGTCGATGCAATTCCACGTCGCCGCCCTGCCTTTATCACTACAGTAGTCCTTAGTTGGCAACTCAGGACCACACACCGTTAAGCCAAATCCTGCTCCTCTTCTTGTCATGCTTGAGCAGAGATGACAAGCGTGTTTAGCGACTTCCGTCAAACCATTGCTCCTAACTCCTCATTGATCATTAAGAATCGATCGATTCTATCATGAAATTATGATTGGTATAGATACAGATATCTGCCGCTACGGTGAGGCTTTCCCGTACAATCTCTTTGGCAGTTAGGTGGGGGGCGTGCTTCTTAAGGGCAATGGCTGCCGACTGGGCATACATACTCCCGGAGCCTATGGCTGCAATTTGGTGATCGGGCTCTAGCACATCTCCGGTGCCAGAGATAATGAGCAGTTCTTCTTTGTTGGCCGCAATCAAGGTAGCTTCTAGCCTCCTGAGGTAGCGGTCTGTGCGCCAATCTTTGGCCAGCTCAATGGCAGCGCGCTTCATGTTGCCCGTATAGCTCTGCAGTTTTTCTTCAAAACGATCTAGTAGCGTAAAGGCATCTGCTGTGGAGCCAGCAAAGCCGGTGAGGATCTTTCCCTCTTGCAGCTTTCTTAATTTTTTAACATTGCTCTTGGCCACCGTATTGCCTAAAGTGGCTTGTCCGTCCGCCCCAATGGCCAGCATATTGTTGTGGATAACAGCCAGTATGGTCGTTGCTTTTATTTCGGTCATCTTGTAATCTTTAGGTAAATTGAGCCGCCTTGTGTAGCGGCAATGGTCACTTTAATAACATATCCACATATTATCCACAAATCCTTTTTTGCTAACCTTTTCCCAAAACGGGAGTTATTTTCAGGGGAACTTTTTTTGTGATTATTTGGGGAAAACATGGAGGGAAATTGGTTCTTCCATCAAAACATTGTCTACTTTAAGCCCAACGAGCTCGCGGTCAAATTGATTACGCAGCTGTTCACGCTTGATGCATCCTCTCTTTGCTAGTTGCGCAACATGGAGCTTAACGGGTGCTGCATTGCGTTGTAGTAAATGCTTCAGCAAGCTCCAGCCGCACCCTGTCACTTGCAGGCGCATGGAAGCCGGAGGGGCATCAGAGAATTTCATCTTGGTTTCATCCACAACGAAGGTAACAGGATAGTCAATTTCTGCCGTGTGCTCCTTGCCAAGGGTATGCAAGAACCAAAATAAAATAGTGCCCCCAAGGCACAATAGGGAAACTAGCCATTTTTTGTCACGTTTTGCCATTACTGAAATTTTGTGCGCTAGGAGGTGGCTCTTTTTTTCACGTATTGCATGGTCGCTTCTAGAGAAATAGCGCTTTTCTCCATTGTAATCTTGGAGCCTTTGTTATCTATCTCCAGGGTTATGGTATCCTCCCACTTCATACACCTTACCGTGTATACCTCCAATAGTGATGGCAGGCGCTCCCTTCTTTGCTTTCTCCCAAAAAGTCTTTTGGTCTTTTTTGCGCTTTTGTTGTGGCCTGATCATGAAAAAGTAAAAGACCACCAGCATACCAACCATGAGAAAAAGTTGCTGCGCGTAATTGTCGCCAAAGGTGGCGGCTATATCTAGGAGTATGGAATCTATCATCAATTATTAGTTATCAATTATTAGTTATTACTAGTTGAAAGGAACAATGGATTGGGGAAGCAGCCATCTACACTGGCTCTTCCTTGCCATTACTGCTCTAGCTGCGCTGCTAGTTCATTGGCTTCTCGCAGGAGTTGTTTGGCCTTGGTAATTGTTTCCTCCACCACCTCATTGCCGGCAACTTTGGCCTGGCTTGCTACCACAGTTTTGGTGTGGGCCAGTGCACGCACCAGTTCTTGGACCTTCTCTATAAAGTGCTTACTCCTATAGCTAATGGTTCGCCGAACATTGCTTCCGCTGCAAGGGGAGAAAAGCATTCCGCCTATTACCCCCAACAGTGCGCCAAAGGTAAGTGCTATAATGGTTTCTAATTTTCTGCTCATTTTATTTTATGCTAGTTTTATGGTACAATCCGTGTATCAAGCTTCAGTAGGCTTGTTCTCTTGCAAATCGGCCGCCACAGCGTCTAGTAATCCATTGACAAACTGGCTGCTCTTGGGAACGCTGTATATTTTGGATAAATCTATGTACTCGTTAATAGAAACTTTTGTAGGAATATCGGCAAAGTAAAGCATCTCACACAGCGCCAACTTAAGCACAGTTTTGTCCAACGGCAAAATTCGGTCAAGGGTCCAATTCTTGGCCTTTTCTGCAATAATTTTTTCTAGTGCTTCATCCTTTTCCAACGTAGTTGCTATCAAGTCGGTATAGAACCGATGCTCTCGTTCCCAATCAGCCGTCAAATTCAATAACCCCAAACTAGGGCCCTTTTCTAGGGCATCTTCTTGTGGCGCCAAACCTTTACGCACTAACTTCTTTACAATACGTTTATTCAGTGTCCAATAGGAATCTAAGTCAGAGAAAAAGGATTCAATGGACTCCTGGCCGAATATAATATCCTCAACAAGCAATGCCAAAAGCTGTTGGTCTTGGCCCGGGGATATTGGGCGTGCAAGGCAGCTTTTAACAAGAGGATTCTCTCTCACAAACTGATTGTACCAGCCCCGTGCCAATGTCATCTCATTCCCCCACCCAGCACCTGCCTGCGCTACCAGCTTGGCCAATGCATCATTATGCTGCACGCACTGGAGCATGGGGCTTTTTCCAATACATGGGGAAGTTTCTAAGCCGTTCTGGTAGCGCTTGGGTGCAGCCTGCTTCTCTGCTATATGTGTCCATTCAGCAAGCAACTGCCAAATACGTAGACAGGCTTGATTAATGCTGCTGACGCCGTTTTTAAGGCCTCCTTTCAATTTCTGTACATCTTTCCCTAATTCATTTTGGTAGCTACTTAGGACACGGCAAACGGTTGTGCTAACACGGTTGCTGGCCTGGGCGAGATCAACCGTGGGACCGGAACGGGCCGGAGCGGCCACCGCAGCGGCAAATAAAGCCAGGGCTTGCGTAGTCTCCTGCATTAGCTGCACTTTGTCTTCTGGTGGGTTAGCATAGACATCTAGGACAAAGCTGTCTCGTATCTGGTCTAGGGCACACTCATAGCTGGCCTGCTTACCTACATAAAAGGCATAGAGCCGCTGCACTGCCTGGAGGCGAATGAATCTGCGGGTAAGTAATGGCTTTTCTGTCAAGATCGTTTTGCCCTAGCAATTATTTCCTCAGCCAACCGTTCGCCAATGATTGATGGCGGAACTTGTTCTTTTTCTGATCTTTCCAGTACTTCCAGGCAGGTATCGTAAATACGCGCTACATGCTGAAAGACCAGTTCTTTTTTATAGGTGTGCATGCCTGCGGCCACGTTGATCAACCCCCCTGCATTAATCAAGAAATCAGGCACGTATACAATGCCTCGCTCAAACAACAAGTTACTGTGCCGCTGTGTATCCTGTAATTGGTTGTTAGCAGCGCCTGCCACAATTTTACACTGCAGCCGCGCAATGGTGGCATCATTAAGCGTGGCGCCCATGGCACAAGGGGCATAGATATCCATGGGTAAGTCATAGAATGCATCGGGCTGCACTACATGCACCGCGTGGCCTTTTGCAACGGCAGCCAAATTTTCTTGAGAAATATCTGTGATATAGACCTGGGCTTCTTCTTTGCACAAATAATCTACCAAATAAGTGCCTACCTTGCCCACGCCTTCTATCCCAATCTTTTTCCCTTTTAGGCTATCGCTCCCATACACTTTCTTTGCGGTTGCTTTCATGCCGAGATAAGTGCCATAAGCTGTAAAAACCGATGGATCGTCGCTGCCCCCCTGTG
>CAJQOF010000155.1 GCA_905479855.1 uncultured Cytophagales bacterium | reverse complement strand
AAAGAATAGACTGGACATGAAGGTGAGGAAAAGAACAGAGGAAGGGGTGAGCGCCAAGAAGGTGCCGATCTTGGAGGGATTTGACTGGAGCACGGAGTATGATTTCTTCGCGAAAAAGCATCACCTGGGGGATATCAAGTTCGAGGCACGTACCAATTTATTCGACAAGCTGTTTGACATTAACTTTAAGTCGCACTTTGACCCTTACGTTTACGAAGATGGGGGCACTACCAAAGGAGACACGTTTGCTTGGAACCATGGAAAGGGACTAGGCCATGTCAAATTTTCTTCGCTGAGTATTGGCACTAAGCTAGGCCCTAGAAAAGCAGAAGAAGCATACGTGCCCGTAGAGGAACAGGATAAAAAAAAGGAAAAAGAAGAAGAAATTGAGGAAGATCCGGAGCAGTATGTGGACTTCGATATTCCTTGGAGCTTGGACTTACGGTATAACTGGACCTACACCAAGCTTAAGCCGGCTACGGAACCGAAGAAGACGGATACGCTAGGCTTTACTTGGACATTTACGGTAACGGAGAATTGGAAGTTGGTGATTGACAGCGGTTATGATCTTATTGAACGTGAATTCTTGCGCGATTCTACCAGCATTGGTGTAACCAGAGACTTGCATTGCTGGGATATGAAGTTTGCGTGGAAGCCGCTGGCCCAGAGAGATAGTTATGAATTCTCTGTCGGCATCAAAGCGCCTATGCTGAAGGACGTGCGGTATAGCAGGAATAGGGAGTACCCGAATCCTAAGGAAGAGTAGTGTGCGCTGCAAGGTGGCTAGAGGCGAACAAATGCTACGATCGGTTAAACGACCTGCTCTTCTTTGTACGCCAAAACCACATCCTTACCGCAAAAAGCCATGGAGACTTGTAGCACAGACTTCACGTGCGGCTGCGCTTTTACTTTAGCCACATACCCTTTTTCCACTATCTGTGCCAACCCTTTCTGGGCCATATCCTCAAGCCCCGCTGCATCTTTGATGACTTTGTATTCAATAACAAACGCCACCGCTCCTTTACCTACTCTTGGAATTAGCAGCACATCGGCCCTACCTGCCCCACTCTCAGCTTCGCTCTCTATGCTGTGGCTTCCCGATAAAACACTGATGAGGCAGAACATAAACCCGTTACAAAATACCTCCCCATTCTTCTCTCCTGTTTGCAAGAAACTGACGGCAACGGCCAATAACTTTTGCAGTTGTTCTTGAAACTCAGGTAAATTGCCGGACGAGAACAAAGCAATTAAGTCTTGGTAGTCTTCAGTGTCTATGCTAAGCTTTCTGAGCACCCACTCTAGCACACGTTCTTCATAGATATACTGTACTTCGAAGTTTGGAATGGCAAGCTTATAGCGTCCTCGTGCAGCATCACCTTCCTCAGGGTTAAGGTAACCACTGAACAGCAAGAGGCTGAAGAGCCCCTTAGGTTTCTGAATATCCATAAAACTGATCTTCTTCACAATAGCCAACTCAATACTCTTTCCCGCTACAAGCGCCTGCAAGTTCTCTTGCACACCATCAGAAAGCAGCGCTTTGTCAATGAGTTCAGTGCTCCCCGCATCTATCCAGTAATGATCCAACGCCCCCTCACTGCGCAGGCAACTCATAATGGACCAAGGGTTATATAGCCTTGTGCGCTGTCTGCCAAAAGTGTAGCCGTTGTACCAGTGTCTAATTTCCTCTAAAGTGGTTTGAATAGGTATTTGTTGTACTAGCGCTGTTAATTCTTCTTCAGTAAAACCATACGAGGAGCAATAATGCTTATCCAGCAGCGTACATTCACTAAGGTTGTTCAACCCAGAAAAAAGGCCCGCCTTAGCAATACGCAGAATGCCTGTAACTAACCCCTTTTCTAGATAGTCACTAGACTTAAGCGCCGCCCCAAAGAGCCCTCTAAATAGCTCTAGCACACTTTCCAATTGCTCTGGATGCTGCTTGGCAACTCGGAGATAGATGCTGTGGATGGGCGTATCGTACTCATCAATGAATAGATAAACTGGTTTTCCGAAGTGTTGGTACAAGAGTTCGGCCAGGAATCTTAAGCTATCCTTAAGCGCTAACGTAGAAATTTCACCACTGAGATAATCAGCGAGTTGCCGTTCTTGTCGTTGCGTAAGCCACGGTTGCCCTTCAAGATAGAGGTACCTATCAAATAACTGCTCAATCTCCTTCTTAATGCCTAGTGCTATCTCCTCATAAGACGCTCCCCTTACCTCTTTCAGCCCAAGACTAATCACCGGGAACTGACCTTGATACCTTTTTACTATTTCTTTATGCGCAGAAATCTTGAGCGGTTTCAGTTGTTTTGTTTCACCCGTATTAAAGCCCAAGTCCACTTCGCCACCGCAAAAGAGCTTTCGATGAACACATAATTCTACGGGCAAAGGCACGCCCTGCGCATCCACCTCAATGGCCAAAAAGCGGGCCAGCATATCCATATTAAGACTTTTACCCCAACGCCGTGGCCGCGTTATCAAGACCACATCACCACCGTCTTCTAAAAACTCCTTGATGAACAAGCTCTTGACCACAAATACCGTACTCTTTAGCAGCAGCTTGGCGAAATTATCTGTACCTACCCTAATCTTAGAAAACATATTTTCTGCTGTTTTAGTTATTTTCGCTTGCATCCAGCTACACCTCCATCACCTCAGCCTCCTTATGCGCCAATAGCCCATCAATTTTCTTGATGTAGTCATCCGTCAGCTTTTGGGCTTGCTCCTCCGCTTTCTTTACCACATCCTCCGAAGTGCCCGCTTTCTGCAGCTGCTTCACCGTTTCCTTCACCTCCTTCCGCGCATTGCGCATCATAATTCTACCCTTCTCTGCCTCAGCTCTTACTTGCTTTACCAACTCCTTTCTCCGTTCTTCTGTAAGGGGGGGGATATTAAGCCTAATGGTCTCTCCATCATTCTGCGGTGTTAGCGCCAGCCGACTATTCAAGATCGCTTTTTCTATTTCAGGAATAAGCCGTTTTTCCCACGGTTTAATGGTAAGCGTTCTAGCATCCGGCGTGGTCACAGAAGCCACTTGGCTAAGGGCCGTTACCTTGTCGTAGTAGACCACCGAAATATTATCCAACATATTGGGCAGCGCTCTGCCCGCACGAATTTTTCCAAACTCCCTCCCAACACGGGCATAAGCTTCTTCCATAATAAGCGCAGCTTTCGCTAGGCAATCTTGTATTTCATCCATTTTTTATAGAGTTTGGTGGTAAATTTAAGTTCATCAATAAGGCAAGCAAGCCCTCGCTTGCGCCTCTGCAAATTTACCGCCCACCGCACTAATAATGGTGTTTATGATTAGCACATCTATCAACAAGCTAACGCTACTTGCTTCTACCCTACTCTTCTGCCTCCTCATTTTACTGCCCGTTGCTTGTGGGCCTGCTGAGGGGCCGGGCGAGGAGGAACTAGACGAGAATGGGCAAAAAAACAGGAAAGAAAAGGCCATCGACCCCGATACGTTTAGCCTATTCTTAAAAGAGGGGCCGGCTGGCAAAAATTATGTGATTGTCAAGCTTAAACCTGGGAGCAGCGGTATGGACTTAAATGATTTTTTTGTTACTGTTGCTAGCCAGCAGTATCTA
Source organism: uncultured Cytophagales bacterium (assembly GCA_905479855.1). Lineage (GTDB taxonomy): Bacteria > Bacteroidota > Bacteroidia > Cytophagales > Amoebophilaceae > UBA8403. The sequence continues at coordinate 1,615 of CAJQOF010000155.1, read as the reverse complement.
CCCATGGGGGCCATTGGGAAACACAGTGAAAGTGATGGCCAAGGAGCAGTAAAAGGAAGATTCAACTACGCGCTCGACCTTCGTGCTCCACAAAGCTTGGGAGATATCTGCCTGACTGATCCAGCGCGTATGGGCAGCGAGGACCGTTCTTTTGCAGCGAAAAAGCAGATTCAATTCAGAGTAGCCTATGTGGCAATTGAAGAGATTACGCAAGAGGAGCAATTTACACTCACGGTAACAGTGGAATGCCAAGGAGATAAGCCACACAGAGAAGAGCAAACATTGGAGCTGACCGCTGAAATCCCTCCACAGAAAAATGAAGGGAAGCAAAAAAAACCGAAAAACAGGAAAGAAAACCTTCCCTAAAAAGAGCGAGAAGAAGAAAGGCATCTGCTTATTTTGGACCTCCATCATCAGGCAGCCATCACTGCAGAAGCCATCGCCAAAGTCCCGAATTGAAGCCTTGAAGAAGCAAAGGAAATACTCGCTCAAGTCCCCAAAAGCCGTGCGTAGAGATTTTTCCCTTGTTAAGGAAAACTCGCCCAACTGCAATAACTTTGTGGCCTAACTTTTTTTGGGGGAACGATACCAGATTGACACGGTTTACGATCACAAACAATCAAACACAAAAGAAGATGAAGAAAGAGAAAGAAACCACGCAAGCGCACCACCCAACTACTAGGCCACCAGAGCAACTTATACGACTTGACTGGGCGCTGAGGTACCTACTCAAGGATAAGGTAGACTATAAGATTTTAGAAGGATTCTTGAGCGAATTGTTCAAGAAAGATGTGACCGTTGTGGACGTACTGGAAAGCGAAAGCAACAAAACGCACGAACAGGACAAATACAATCGGGTAGATCTGTTGGTGAAGACAAAAGAAGATGAACACATCGTGGTAGAATTCCAGGCATCTAGCGAGCATGATTACTTCAGCCGAATTATCTATGGAGGCTCTAAAGTATTGGTAGAGAATCTATATGCAGGAGATGGATACATGGAGGTTAAAAAGGTCATCGGTGTCAGTATTATGTATTGCAATGTAGGCGAAAGCGAGGACTATATCCGCCATGGAAAGATGCAATTTCTGGGCTATCACGATAAAAAGCCCGTTATGCTCAGCGCTTCAGAGAAAGAAAATATCTACGGAGCCAAGGGGTATGCGTCTCCTGATGACATCTGCCCAGAATACTACATTATCAGCCTCCCAAAGTTTGATAAAAATGTGAAGGACAGGCTGGACGAGTGGATTTATTTCTTAAAGACGACAACCATCCAACCTTCCTTCAAGGCCAAAGGGCTTGAGAAAGCCAAAAAGAGGTTCAGCAGAATCAGCCTCAACGCCGAAGAAAGATGGGAATATGACGCGTTCCTAAAGAATGAAGGGCACCAAAAGAGTACGTGGCTAACTAATAGGAATGATGGCAAAGCAGAAAGAGACCGTGAGCTCGTTCTTAGCATGCACGAAAATGGTATGCCTATAACAGATATTGCTAAATGGCTCAAGCTTAATGTAGAAAAGGTAACGCAAATACTTACTGCTGCTAAACAGGTTACCAAAAAGTAGAAGGCTACCATAGCGCTCCTTTGCTATTTACGACCACATACAGTCAA
>CAJQOF010000154.1 GCA_905479855.1 uncultured Cytophagales bacterium | reverse complement strand
CTAAAAGCGCAATGATTGCCCAAAACGGAGGAAGTACGTTCTCCGGTGTTGGCAAGGGGGAGGTAGTTACTTTTTTTGTTTCCTTGCGGTAATCCGTAGATAATCAGACCGAAAAAATAGCTACTGAGTTATTTTGCTTACACGCACTAGTTTTTGGCAGGATTGGCAGGATTGGCAGGGGAGGTAAGCAAAACAGTAATCCTGTTCTCAAAGACCTCCACAAGCCCTTTCTCAATGGGCAGTATCTGCGCATTCTTCCCCTCTCCATAGCGAATATTTCCCTTTACTAAGGTGCTCACCAGCGGCGCGTGGCTGTGCAAAACTTGGAATTCCCCGGCGCCTCCAGGGAGGGCTACCTTTTCTACTTCGCCCTCAAAAATATTTTTGTCAGGCATAATGATGATGAGTTCCATGATCTTGCATTTTGGTTTGGATGTATATTGCTAAAGAAATAGTTAGCACCTAGCAGTAAAAATCATTGGCGTTAAGTCTACACAATGCATACGATGTTATGTGCGGCATTTTTATGGCCCCCAATAGGCAAGGAAACCATTCCCTAGACCCTCTCCTTCACCATCCTCATCAGCTTGCTAGAAAAGAGAAACTCCTTTAATGATGGCTCCTCCACATCAAAGATATCGGCAGAAGTTCCCTCCCAAGTCTTCTTTCCTTGATGAAGGAAAAAGATATAATCGCCCAAAGAGACAATGGTATTAATGTCGTGTGTAACAACAATCGTCGTGATTTTGTACTCATAGGTAATCTCCTGAATCAACTCGTCTATAAGCAACCCCGTCATGGGGTCCAGGCCAGAGTTGGGTTCATCACAAAAGAGATACTTAGAGTTGTTTACAATAGCCCTGGCAATGCCCACTCTCTTTTTCATGCCACCGCTTAGTGCACTGGGCATTTTTTTGTTCGCGTTGGCGAGGCCTACACGCTGTAGGCAGAAATTAGCCCGGTCTCTCTTTTGCTCTTCGGGCATATCGGTGATATTGAGCGGGAAAAGAACATTCTCCTCCACACTCATAGAGTCAAACAGCGCCCCCCCTTGGAAGAGCATGCCTATCTCCTTCCGCACAATTATCTTCTTGTTGTTGCCACCACCCAAAAAATCTCTGCCATCAAAGGTTACACTCCCCTTGTCGGGATGCACAAGCCCCACAATGCATTTGATAAGCACACTCTTGCCGGTACCACTGGTGCCAATCACTAAGTTAACCTTGCCCTGCTCAAACCTCCCGCTGACACTGTCTAGTACCACTTTCCCATCAAAGGCTTTGCTAATATTGTCGAATGCGATCATACCGTAAGAGGAGGTTGTAATAAAAGTTGGGTAAGCACATAGTCAGCCAGCAGAATAGCAATGCAGCTATCCGTAACAGCTTGTGTGCTCGCCTTCCCCACCGCTACAGCCCCCCCAGATATGTAGAAACCCCTGTAGGCGGAGATGGAGGAGATAAGAAAGGCATAGGCCAAGGATTTATACATGGCAAAGTTGAGTGAGTAGGGATCGAAGTTATACCTTAGGCCGTGGATATAATCATCAGGGGCAATGTTGACAACAAACTCCGCAGCAAAAAGGCCACTGAGCATGGTAAGAAAAGCTGAAATAATGACGAGAAGTGGGTAGGTTAGGAGCGTAGCAAGAATTTTAGGCAGCACGAGGTAAGAGGTGGTGTTAATCCCCATAATTTCCAAAGCATCAATCTGCTCGCTGATGCGCATGGAGCCAAGCTGGCCTGCAATGTTGGACCCCACTCTCCCGGCAAAAACAATGGCCATTACGGTAGGAGAGAGTTCTAATATGGTCATATTCCGCACACCAAAGCCCACCAAAAAGTCACCGGCGAGTGGTGATTGTAAGTTATACTTGAGTTGGATGCTCATGACGGCGCCCATGAATACCGAGACCACTGTTACAATGACGATGGACTGGACCCCAATAGTAACACATTCGTCCAGCGTCTGCCGAACATACGTTCTAAAGCGCTCCCTGTTGATCAACATCGAGTGCAGAAATATGAAATACCTCCCTAAACCGTCCATATAGTATGTAAAATACGTGGGCGAAAGTACGCAATTTTGAGCAGATATCCCCGCTCTACCTTCTGCAGAAAGCGTATTTTGGCACGGCTGCTATATATTCGTACCCTCAACTTTATAGACAACAGGTATGAATATAGCAGCTTATAGAAACCACTGCCTACAGAAAAAGGGCGTTACCGAGGCGTTTCCTTTTGATGAGCATACGCTGGTGCACAAAGTGATGGGCAAGATGTTTACGCTAGCCAATGTAGTTGCCTTCGACAGCATCAACCTCAAGTGCCACCCAGACACAGCGGTACGGCTTAGAAAGCAATATGAGGGGGTTATTCCCGGCTACCACATGAACAAAAAGCACTGGAACACGGTGAGGCTAGAGGCCGATATCCCTGACCAAATAATCTACCAATGGATTGATGACTCTTATAAGCGAGTGCTTGCCGGGTTACCCAAAAAAGACCAAGCGTTTCTTGAAGAAAGGTGGTGGGACAGCTAGGGCAAAGTTGGTTAGAAAGCCATCTCCTAAAATAGTTCCCGTTTGTGTGTCTGTATAACCACCCCTTATGCCTCTTAAATGCGTCAAGCTACAGTGTTAGAAGTGACACGCAAGGAGCCTAAAACGAAGGTTCATATTTTACTATACCGACAAGAGGAAAAACCGTGTTTAGCGGGG
>CAJQOF010000153.1 GCA_905479855.1 uncultured Cytophagales bacterium | reverse complement strand
CTTCTGGCTTGGGAGCAGTAAAAGGATGGTGGCATGCATGGTAGCGTTGCGCATCGGCGTCCCATTCTACCAGCGGAAAGTCGATGACCCAGAGTGGCGAAAATTGTGTAGGATCACGCAAGCCTAGGTCGTCACCCATCTTTAGGCGAAGCATCGATAAGGCTTGCTGCGTAGCGTGCGTTGCCCCTGCCAGCACCAAGATTAAATCCCCAGCCTTTGCCTCCGCCGCACTGGCCCATGCTGCTAGTTGTGCTTGTGCAAAGAACTTGTCTACCGATGACTTGAAGCTACCGTCTTCGTTGCACTTTACATAGACCAACCCCGTGCTACCCACCTGTGGTTGCTTCACGAAATCTGTAAGCGCATCTAGCTGCTTGCGGGTGTAGCCAGCACAGCCCTGCGCGCAGATGGCGACTACCAGTTCGGCGTCATCAAAGAGCGGAAAGCCCTGCTGCTGCACCCAATCTGTAAGCGGCACAAAGGGCATCCCAAACCGAAGGTCAGGTTTATCGGTGCCATACAGTTGCATCGCTTCTTCATAAGCCATATGCGGAAATGTTGGTAGCGCAATTTGTTTGATCTGGAGGAAAAGATCTCTCACCAGCCCCTCAAAGAGGTGCATAATATCTTCTTGGGTCACAAAAGAGAGCTCACAGTCAATCTGTGTGAATTCAGGCTGCCGATCTGCCCGCAGGTCTTCGTCCCGAAAGCAGCGGACAATCTGGTAGTAGCGGTCAAAGCCTGCCACCATAAGCAGTTGCTTAAAGGTTTGTGGCGATTGGGGCAGTGCATAAAACTGACCGGGATTCATGCGCGAAGGCACTACAAAGTCACGAGCGCCCTCGGGGGTGGACTTAATGAGCATGGGGGTTTCTATCTCTAAGAAGTTCTGCTGGTTGAGATAAGCCCGTGTTTGCTGCATGATCTGGTGGCGCAGCAGTAGGTTTTGCTGGAGGGGTTGTCGTCTTAAGTCCAGGTAGCGGTATTGCATGCGCAGCGCTTCGCCCCCATCGGTCTCTTGTTCTATAAGGAAGGGGGGCGTTTTGGCCGTGTTGAGGGTGGTGAGTGTTTGCACCTGTAGTTCAACATCTCCGGTGGCCATCTGCGGATTTTTGGCACTGCGCGCTACCACGGTGCCCTGCGCCGTTATCACATACTCCCGCCCTAATGTCTTGGCTTGCTGAATAAGCGCCGGCGGCGCTACCCCTTCCTCAAAGATGAGCTGGGTAATGCCATACCGGTCACGTAGGTCTATCCAAATGAGGCCTCCTTTATTGCGTACGCGCTGCACCCAACCACAAAGGGTAGCAGTGCCCCCAGCATGCGCGAGGCGTAATTCTCCACAGGTGTGTGTTCTTGTCATGGTTGCAAATAGTGGCCACAAAGGTAACGAATAGACTGCTGCATAGCCTACATACAACAGCAATGGCGCCCTAGAAGTGGTCTAGGGCGCCATTGCGAATAGATAAGTGAGCGTAACGCTGTTGGCTGTTACTTCCCAAAGAATTGCTCAAAGTCTTTTTTCTTGCTCACGGCGAGTAATGCGCCTGACTTTAGGAATAACACGAAGGGTTTGTTTTTATCTACGATATAGCTATCGATGTTGTTGCTGAAGCGCGCCAACAAGAGCGCGCTGTTTTTCAGCAATTCATCGGGCTTATTCATACCCACGTTAACCTTACTGGTGAAGATCTCCTTTCCATCATAGCCAGCCAATTGTGTTGACCCCCTTCCGATGCCCAGGGAGGCCTTGTTTCTTAAACTCCCAAAGTAGTCTGCATCCATTCCCCCCAGCGGCAGTTCCCCAGCGGAGAGCAAATTCAGATGCATCGTGTGGCAGGCAATCAGCTCCAATTGCCCCTCAGCATCCTGAGGCAAGCAATAGCTCTCCTCATCATGGTAGTCCTCAATATGTTCTACCCCTTTTACTAGTTTTTTGCCCAGCTCCCTACACATCACATCTACCACATCCTCCAGCGCTCTTTGGTACTTTATCGCCTGCTTCCCCTTGGCTATTTCTCTGTAATAATTTTTTCTAATGTCGCCAGTAAAGAGAGGGATACACATTACCGCTTTTCCTTCCAGTGCAGTTTGCAATTCAGCCGCAACTTTCTTTGTGAAATCTTTGAGGCTATCCTTGGCATAGTTGCGGTGCTTATCGGTTTTGGTGATGTCTAGCGCCACTTCCGTTTCGGGCTTTCCGGCGCCGAAGTAAGTATGTGGCGTCTTGCCCTTGGCCAGATAGAGGTTGCTTCTTTTTACGTTACCAACCAGGGTGATCGTCTTTTGGGCCCCCTTTTTCTCCGGTAGCTTTATCTCCTTGCGCAGCTTTATCTGCCCGCTTTGCAGGCTTTTTTCATAAAGCTGAAATTTGGGGCCACCCGTGCCGTAGTTAATGACCAAAACAAGGTTCTCATCTTCATGGGCTTTAAAATACACAGCCGCCGTCCCCATGGCAACAGAGGTATTGCCATGGTTGTCTGTTTCCTTAATGATGGAGACATAGGCGTTGGGATAGAGCGTGCTCATGCTGTTGAGGAAGCCAATGGCCATGCGCATGGCGGCAATGGGCCCTTCATTACCCTTCTTGGGTTCTCCCATCGCCTGGAGTTTCTCGTCTACTGCCTCCAGGGACATTACTTGGCCCACAGCGACAAGTGCGCACTCTTTCTCTTGCTCTTTTTCTTCCTGCTCGGTGGGTGTAGCCTCTTGCGGTGCCGCCTCTTCTGGCAACGGTTGCTCCTCTACTGCTTCTACTGTTGGTGGCTCCGTTTCCGCCGGGGTAGGGTTGGTAGCAACGGCAGTGAACGAAAAGGCAATACCCGCCAGCAGCGTGGAAACGCCTTGCTTGGTGGAAAAAAGATGTAGGTTCATAAGTACAAGGGTTAGGTGAACAAGTATAATGTGACTTTACAATGGGTCGAATGTAATAGATAATGTTGGTATTTGGAACAATGGGTCGGAATCTTTGCACAACATGGTGCGCATAACAATGGCGGCCTAGGTATACGCTAAGCCGCCATTTCAAAAAAAAGATACGTATTGCGCAACTACTTGGGCGGTTCTTCGCCGAAGAAGGGGTTGAAGAGCGCTTTGTTTGCTTCTTTAGCGATCAATGTGCCAGATTTTAGTAATAGAACAAAGGGCTTGTTAGGATCTTGGATATAATGATTGTCCTTAAATTGTTTTACCAAATTGTCTATATTGCTGAGTAGATCATCGGGCGTATCCATGCCAGTGTGCATTCCACCGTTAACCATATCCCCATTATTGTAGCCAGCTAATTGCGTTGATCCTCTGCCTATGCCAAGGACCGCTATATTATTCAAATTGCCAAAGTTCTCCTTGGGAACATCGCCTAGAGACAACTTACCTGCAGCAAGCATGCCTTTATACATATCTAGGGTGCCGATACATTCCAGTGTTCCCTCGTTAGCCTGGCTTAAGAAGTAACTCTCTTCGTCCTTTTGGTAGGCAGTCAGTTTTTTGGGATGATTTATGTTATCACCGAGCGTGTCCTTCATTATTTGAACAGCTTGCTCTATTGCTTTTTTATTATCCGTGGTCTTATCCTTATAGTAGTTTTTTCTAATAGTACCGGTAAAAAATGGAATGCAATCTACTTTATGTCCCTTCAATACACTAGCCAACTCGGCAGTTGCCTTGTCTGTGAAAGATTTCAGGTTAGAGGGTATTGTTGCTGCTTTTTTTTGGGTATTATCCCATAACGCTAATTTA
>CAJQOF010000152.1 GCA_905479855.1 uncultured Cytophagales bacterium | reverse complement strand
AAATTCGGCCCCTCTGCAGAAAAGACGAAACACTTAACTAAAAAACGATAGCAATGCTTCTACAAAAAAGCTCCACAAAAACATTGTTCCATACAACAATGGGTTGGCACCTCTTGCTAGGGGTATTGGTTGGGTACGCGCATGAAAGAACACGATTAGACATGAATACGAATAATAGTGATAGTGAAGGAAAAATTCACAAAGCTTATGCTTTTGACTACAAAATTGATGTGCCTGATGCGCTTAAATTAGATGCTAGTATGCAACAAATAATCAAGGCTAAAGAAGAAAAAATTAATCAAGCCTTTCAAAAAATCAGTGAAAACCCAGCCGCCAAACAACTTTATCAAGCGCATTTAAACGTTAAGGCGCTGTTAAAAAACACAGCCCTAGAGAAGAAGCTGTGCAAGGAAGTTAATTCCATCCATCAACATGCTAACGCTATGCATATAGGAAGCGAGCGGCCCACTAAAGAAAAAATCACTAATCTTGACTACAGGCTAAAAATAGTAAAAAAAGAGCTATCCAGACAACATAAAAGAGAGGTTAAGTACCATATGAAATACCTGAGTGGAACTGCCGGCACTATGTTCTGTGCGCACTGCCAAAAATCGGGACTCGATATAGCCATAAAGCTAAAAAAGTGCGCGAGATGTGAAACGGTGAATTACTGCAACACTAATTGCCAAAAGGCGGACTGGAAACAACATCAACCAAGCTGCAAAAAGCCTGACCACACGAAATAGATAGGAGCAATGAACACACACTTTATTGGCATAGGTGAGCGCATCATGGGAGACCTTGCCTTGGCGCTGCACCAACAAGGCCACACCGTAACGGGCAGTGACCTGCACTTTCCTGCGCCCATGCTACAGCGGCTCACCCAAGCAGGCTTAGCGCTGGGAAAGGCTGGTTGGTTCCCACAAAAGATATCACAAAGTATAGACCAGGTCATTCTGGGCAGGCAGGTTCAGCCAGATAATAGAGAGATCAAGGCAGCGCAACAGCTCGGCTTACCGATTTATTCCTATCCTGAGTACATCTATCACGATGCCGCCAACAAGCAACGCATCGTTATTATAGGCGGAAAAGAAGGGGGCCTAATTTGCGAACTCACCTTGCAGGTACTCAGCCGTGTTGGTAGGGCGTTTGACTATGTGGTGGACACGCCTGCGTTGGCAACCAGTGTGCACCTTAGCGATGCGCCTATCATTCTACTCGCGGGTGACCTAGCCCCTTCTTCCCCCATCGACCCGCAGCCGCAAAGTCTACACTACCAACATAACATCGTCGTGGTGAACAACATTAGCGGGGAGGAGCGTTCACCTTACCCCACACCAGAAAGTTACCTGGCGCCAATAAAAGCGCTGGTAGACGGGTCGCCAAAAGGAGGCACTGTCATCTACAATGAAGCGGATGGGCTAATAAGGGCAATAGGTGAAGCGACTGAAGCCGATGTAAAGAAGGTTCCTTACAAGCCGCATTCACATTCCCAAAAGGAAGGCCAAGCCTACTTGACTACGCCAGAGGGGGACGTGCTATTTCCGTATACTGATAAGGCCTCCCTATTTGCCGTGGCTGCTGCGCAGCAGCTTTTGCGCAACTTGGCCGTTACAGACCAGCAGTTTTATGAAGCTTTGGCCGCCTTCTCTGGGTAGTTACCTTTGTCCCTTTAATGGCAAAAAGCAAGGATGACCAGCATAACAAGAAGAGCGACTACCTTTGCAGACAGCATAAAACAGACACTTTATACTCCCCAATGACAACCAAAGAAGCAACAGACATACAGCCTATTCGGCTGAACAAGTTTATCAGCAACGCAGGCGTGTGCGCCAGGCGAGCCGCAGATCTACTGATAAAAGAGGGCCTCATTACGGTGAATGGCGAAAAGGTGACTACGCTGGGCCAAAAAATAAGCCCGCAAGATGTGGTGAAGTACCGTGACAAAGTGCTAAGCACCGACACACTGGTCTACCTACTGGTGAATAAACCGAAAGACTACGTTACCACCAACAAGGACCCGCAAGGGAGAAAAACGGTGTTGCAGTTGGTAGAGGGCGCTTGCGAGGAACGCGTTTATCCGGTAGGGCGGTTGGATAGAAATACGACGGGGCTCTTGCTGCTCACCAACGATGGGGAATTGGCGAAGATGTTGGCACACCCTTCCAGCAACGTGAAGAAGCTCTACCACGTGGTGCTGAACAAGCCCATTACAGAGGAGGACTTTGATAAGATAAAGGAGGGGGTAGTGCTGGAGGATGGGGTAGCGCCTGTAGACAAGCTAGAGATTGTGGAGGGGGACCGCAGCAGCATTGGGCTGGAGATACACATGGGCCGCAATAGGGTGATCAGGCGCATCTTTGAGGCGCTAGGGTATGAGATAGCAAGGCTAGACCGCGTAATGTACGCCAACCTCACCAAGAAGAACGTTTCTCGGGGACAGTGGCGATTGCTCACTTCGGAGGAGATAAGCCATCTTAAAGCGCTCGGCTAGCAAGTACTATGCAGCAGCGTATAGACCCGCTTGCCTGCTTTAACGCAGCCATTGTGCTTGGCTGGCACTTCTTTGGAGTTGAGGATATAGTACGCACCAATCTTCCCGGCTGCTTTTAGCTTAGCTAGATAATCCCTTGCTTCCTGGCTAATACCAAGATCGTCAGTTACACCTATGGAAACAATAACGACGACTTCCGAGCCCTTTTCTCCTCCCTCCAAAAGGCCCCGAATGGCGTAGGGCAATATGCCGGTTCCATGCGTGGCTTCCTTAGGCCAATAGTGCCCCATCTCCTTCTCGCCTGCTTTTTTGCCAAACTCCTTATAGTTCCATTTCTGGCATCCATTCGGCCTAATTATCCAATCTGAACCATCTTTAGTTTCTGTTAAAGTACCATCTGACATTCTTATAGCGACCTCTTCCCTGCTAAAACTTTTAATAACAGGCTGAGTAGCACCCTTCAGCTCCTCCTCCTCTTTCGGCGCCAATGAATAGGGGTATTTGGGAGGCATAGTATTCTTTCCATGCCCCTGCTTACCCTTTGGATCATCTGTACCATGGTCAAACGCTGGGTCAGGTTTGTCGGTAGCGCCCGGGTCGCAGCTACTAATCAGTAAAAAAAGGGCTAAGGCTACGTATAGTTTATGCATTGGGTGTATGGCATGTAGGGCTACTTGATGGGCCACTACCTGTTTTTTTCTTCTAAAGTTTGGGGTCGTTGCCAAAAGGTTGAATGTAATGCCGCTAATTGGTCAACCATTAAGCAGTAGCCGGCGCAAGAAGCTTATAGTAACGAAACGGGGAACCTTTGGACCATGAAGTAGCCAAGGCCTCTTCCTTTATCAACACTAAACGGGGATGTTCTGGGAGTTTCTTCAGT
>CAJQOF010000151.1 GCA_905479855.1 uncultured Cytophagales bacterium | reverse complement strand
ACCCCGCCACCTTAAGGTGGCGGTTCCAAGATGGGGGTACCTAAAACCATGACAATACTCAACTACATCATCTGGAACCCTAACCCAGTCATCTTTCAACTCGGCGACTTCTCGGTGCGCTGGTATGGGCTCTGTGTGCTGCTCGCTTTTCTGGGCGGAAGCGCAGTGATACGCCATATTTACCAAAAGGAAGGCCGGAGGCCAGAGGAGGGCGATAATTTCGCCCTGTGGGTACTCATTACGGCGTTCGTGGGTGCACGCTTGGGGGAGATCTTCTTCTACAATTTCGGCTATTACCTCAGCCATCCTATTGAGGCTTTTTTGCCTGTCACCTTCGACCCGCATTTTAAGTTTACCGGCTACCAAGGGCTTTCGTACCATGGTGCGCTGGTGGGGAGTTTGTTGGGCACTTATTTGTATGCCCATTACTTATTGGTGCGTAGTTGCAAACGACGCACAGCGTTTCAGCTTTCTCCCTTTAAGTTGACGTTTAAAAAGAAACCTAGCACAGGTAGGGGCTTTTTGTGGCTGACCACGCCCCTTGCTTTGGGCATGATGTTTGGCTTTTTTGTAAGGATTGGCAACTTCGTGAATTCCGAGATTACTGGCACCCCTACGCATAGCCAATCTGGTGTATTGTTTGCCCGTGGTGTAACAGAGCGGCTGCAACGCAGCTCGGAGGCTGTGGAAGCGGTGAGGATGTACAAGGATAACACCCACTTAGAGACGGCACCCGGGGCGTATACGCCGGTTAAGTTAGAGATTACCTTTAAGAATGTTGGCTTTGAAGAAGCTGCGGTGCGGGACTTTCTGGAGAATAAGATTAAATACTATTTAGCCACCAATTCACACATCGGCATGCATGTGTATGAGCCTGAAGATCAGCCGCTGCGCTACCAGCTCTCCTCCACAAGAAACAATGGCTACGTGGCCACTATAGCAACGCTGGGTATTCCCAGACACCCCGCACAACTATACGAGGCCATTGCCTATATACTCACCATCGTGCTCCTGCTCGGCTGGTGGAACAGCAGCCACAAAACATTGAGAGATGGGACGATTGCAGGTGTTGGGATGATTGTCTGTTATGGGCTGCGGTTTATCGTGGAGTTCTTCAAAGATCCGTTCAGTATTCTTTTCGAAGGAGAGGGGGTTGTGCTCACCATGGGCCATTTGCTTTCTTTGCTTACGGTGCTAGGGGGCGTGTTGTTGCTTGTCTATATTTATGTGCTACCTAGCAAGAAGCCATCAACTAATGCACTGGATGCGGCATAGTTGATTGGCTGATACAGCATACAGAGAGGGTGGAGGATTCCGGCTTCAGGGTCATTGCCAAGGTGCAGCGAATAGCCGCTGTTTACCGCCGCAATATTGCTAACTTCGTCCCGGCATCGGTGACCAGCGTGGCCAGGAAATACTCCTTCACTAAACCTTATTGTCATGTCTGTTAATAAATTTCTAGACCCCAAGAGCGACTTTGTGTTCAAGAAAATATTTGGCACAGAAAAGCACAAGAATTTGCTTATACACTTCCTAAACGATGTGCTGTACGAGAAATATAAACCAGAGATCGCCAAGATTACGCGTATAAAGTATGTGCAAACCATTCAGGTACCCGACTCTGCTACGGGCAAAGAGATGGTGGTGGATGTATTGTGTGAAGACAGCAAAAACAGGCAGTACATTGTTGAGATGCAGCTTTCTCCCTTTGCTAGCTTTGAGGACCGGGCTTGTGCCTACCTCTCCAGAGTATATTCTCGGCAGCTGAATGCAGGGATGAAGTACAACCAGCATCGGCCAGTTTTTTTGGTAGCAATTGTGAATAATACGCTTTTCAAAGGTTACTCAGACTACCGCTATGACCATAGGCTGATATGTGAGCAGACTGGCCAACAGCATATAAAGAAGCTCCACCTTACTTTCTTTGACTTAACTAAGTTCAAGAAGAATAATATTGCTGCGTTGAAGACGATGGAAGAAAAGTGGCTTTATTCCTTTAAACATGCACCAGAGGTGGATATTAATGGGGAAGAACATCAAAAGCTGATCAAGAATTCTGCTATTCTTAAGGAGGCGTATGTGGCATTGGATGAAACTTCTTGGACCAAGGAAGAACGGTTGCAACGTGAGCGAGCACAGATAACGGCCATAGATACAGATGCCGCGCTGGAGTTCCAGAGGGAAGAAGGGATCAAGCTGGGAAAAGCAGAGGGGGAAGCAAAGAAGGAGCGGGAGTTCGTGCTGGGCATGCATGCGTTGGGTATAGCCAAGGAGCTAATTGCTAAAAGTGCAAAACTAACAATAGAGAAAGTAGCAACGATACTTGCTGGCCACTAGGGATGAAATACCGAACCATACTGCTTTTAAATGTTGTCTCTCTGGCAGAGGCGTTCTTGATTAAGTTCTTGATAGACCAAGAGCTGCTCGTGTGCAATCTAGCTGGCATGGATACCCTCTATGGTGTGGTTGGCTTGGTGGCGGTGAAGAATATCCTGACGCTGGGGGGCTACCAGATGTACTTTTGGCCGCAGCGGAATTATAATCCTGAAAAAAAGCGGGTACTACAGCCCAACGCTATTGACCGTATTATCCCAGCCATTCCGCAGGCCTACTGGGTTTATTCCCCGCTCTACTACCTTGTCTTTAACCTCGCTTTTCTTTCTCTCACAGATTATAAGATTACCATGCTCAACGCATGGCTTATGCTGCTGCACGCCAGCTTTTGGTTCCTCAATTTCCCCACGGGCATTGCCCCAGCGTTTAGGGAGAAGATCAGAAGTGCCCCTATGGACAGGGCCACGCGGTTTGTGATGAACCTGGTGCATGACCATGACTCTGAGGACAATGCTTGCCCTTCTATGCACTGTGCCTTTGCGGTGTTTATTGCCTGTATTATCTACCCCATCTATCCCACCTTTGCCATAGCATTCCCGCTAGTCATCGCATTTTCGTGCCTGGTCTGTAAGCAGCATCTTATCGTAGACATTGTGCCGGGTATGATTTTGGGTGGGCTGCATGGATGGATGAATGTGGTGATGAATTAGGTGTAGAGAGCATCGTGCAAAGGGGAAAGAATGCCGGCAGTTTGTTTGTGCAGAAAGGCTTTTGGAAATCCCACTTTAATTGGATGGATATTGGTGTAAGGCAAATCCTTTATTACGCACTAGGTGTGCTGTCAAGAAACTCAAAATACTGGCAACAAGGCCTATCGGTAATGCTAGGTAAAATAGTTCTAATTCTAGATATTGATTGGCGATAATGAATGTTACCAAGGCGCAAAACATTGCTATAAAAAAAGAAGGAGTATCTGTTTTTAGCCCTACTATGCCCCCTATGAGAGGAATTGTATAAACAAGGGCAACAGCACTACTTGCACAAAGGCCTAACATGGTAACATTTTCTGCATTAAGCGCCACCAAGATACCCAAAACGCCTATTATTAATGTGCCGAGCCTTGCTATCGCAAGCTCGTTGATTTTTATCCCCATTTTATCTGTAATTGGTTTGACAACATCATGACCAAATAAAACACCTCCAGCATTTAGGAATGAATCTGCAGAGGACATAAGGGCTGCTACCAGCCCTGTCAGTACAAGGCCTTTTATGCCGATAGGTAAGTCGGAAATAATCTGGGAAAAAACACTATTTGCGTTTGTATTTGGATAAAGTATCAAGGCAGAAAATCCGATGATCATAACTAATATTCTGATAAGAGCCAAGGAGATTCCGCTAATAACATATACACTACGGGCTCGACGCTCGTCCTTTACCATAAGCATTCTTTGTACATATGGAGCATTAAAGGGTATAGTTGGAAGGAGATAACCAATAATAAATAAGGCTAAATAATAAGCAGATTTTGGATGTTCAATAACCTCAAAGCGTGCTTGTGGTATGTTATCAAACACCACCCCAAGTCCACCCGCCTTATACGTCAGTACACCTGCGAGAAGGGAAGTGCCAAAAGTGAGCATAAAAAACTGAATTAGATCGGTCATGGCAACTGGCCTGATTCCACCTATTGCTGAATAAGCAATTAGCAAAAAACCACCTAACACTATTACATAACTACTGTCTATTTGCACACCAAGTAGCTTTTCGGATGCATAACCAAGCGCTAGTACTTGCATTCCAACCAAGAAGATGGAATTCAGAATGCCAACCAACCCTGTGATAATACGGCTGTACGTGCCAAAAAACTTTCCCATTAAATCACCCACAGTAATGCAATCTTTAAATCGGGTCACTTTGGGGGCGATATAGAACGCTACGAATAAGAAGGAGACAAGTGTACCCAAAACAGCAGCTAATGTCGCTATTATGCCATCAGCAAATACATCTTTACTCCCTCCTACAAGCGTTCCTCCACCCACGTAAGTCGCTATAACAGTGAGTGTCATCGTGAAGGTTTTAAATGTCCCTTTACCAAGTGCATAATCTCTGATATCTTTTACTCCCCTACCTGTCCATAGCCCTACTATAAGCGTAATGAGCAAAAAAGCTCCTACAAGAAGATGATCTATACTGAGATGATTCATAAAATCAATGTTTTTAGTGGAAGGAAAAACGAACAGTCCTCTGTGCAAAAAGCTGACTGGGACTTTACGGGCGTAAAGGTGGTAAAAAATAACCATTCCTACTAACCCAATAAGCTAGTTGCAGTTTGTGTTGCCTATTGCCGATTTGTGTTCGTACTGTAGGGGCCCCAAAAAATGTTGATAGACGCTCCCCAAAGCATCCCCACTGTTGGTTATGGCCATCTCCCCATTTCTTCCCTTCCACACTTGGCTCTACCTTTGCGTAGCATTCTCCGGACACCACCTGCCGTTGTGTGAGGTCATTCCTAAGGTCTTTCGAGATCCTTCGTTACACTCAGGACAGGCTCAGGACAGGGGCTCAGGATAAACCTGAGGATGGGTGACAATGGAGGTGACTGACTTATGGGCAATAAATTCTATAGCACACTATGGCAACGGTAACAATGGTTATGCCCGCAATGGGAGAGAGCGTAATGGAGGCAACGGTGCTCCAATGGCTTAAAAAGGAGGGTGAGATGGTTGCCGAGGAAGAATCCGTCCTGGAAGTAGCCACCGACAAGGTAGACTCCGAGGTGCCTGCGCTTTGCAGTGGTAGGCTCCACCGAGTTTTGGTGCAAGCAGGAGAGGTAGTGAAGATCGGGGCCCCCCTTGCTATCATTGCTACAGAGAGCACAGAAGAAGCAACAGCCACAGGCGAAACGATTCAAGTGGTGACTTCCCTCACAGTCGCTGCACAGCCCGCAGCAGTATACACAGCGCAGCCACAACCATCTTTTGAGGCACGGTTTCAGCAACCCACTGACGGGAGATTTTATTCGCCACTGGTGCGGTATATAGCAGAGGAAGAGGGTATGGCACCAGCGGAACTCAACCAAATCCCTGGTACAGGCAAGGACAACCGTGTGACCAAGCGTGACTTGTTGGCCTATCTGCACCATCGACCTAAGGCGAGTGGGCAGTATAAAGCGACTACGGTGGGGCTACCTATTGCCACTGGAGACGAGGTTATTCAGCTGGATAGGATGCGGCAGATGATTGCGAAGCGTATGGTGGCTTCTAAGCATATTGCCCCGCACGTAACTTCTTTTGTAGAAGCGGATGTGGCTGGTTTAGTGCAGTGGAGGGAGGAAAACAAGGAGCGCTTTGCGCAGCAGACCGGCGTTAAACTCACCTATACTTCAATTTTGCTCCAAGCGGTGGTGCGGGCGATTCAAGATTTTCCGATGATTAATGCTTGGGTGGAGCAGGAGCGAATCATCAAGAAAAAGGCGATTAATATTGGCCTGGCAGTTGCTTTGCCGGATGGCAACTTGATCGTGCCGGTGATAAAGCATGCTGATCAGCTTAGTTTGGCGGAGCTAGCCCAACGGGTAGAGGCGGTGGCGAACAAGGCACGCAACCAACAATTGGCGCCAGATGACTTGGCGGGGGGCACCTATACGGTGTCTAACTTGGGATCTTTCCAAAATTTAATGGGCACGCCCATTATTATGCAGCCGCAAGTAGCCATTCTCGCTTTGGGGGCAATCATAAAAAAACCTGCCGTGGTAGAAACCCCGGCAGGCGATGTAATTGGTATTCGGCACAAGATGTACTTGTCTCACTCCTATGACCACCGTGTGGTGGATGGTGCCCTAGGAGGGGGCTTTGTAAAGCGTGTAGCAGACCACTTGGCAACGTTTGTTAGCTGGGTTCAGGAATGATTGTTTACCAGTACGTTGGAGAGTAGTCACTTTTTCTAAAGGTTTGGGTTGCAGCAAAGCAGGTAATTCTCTAGCTTTGTTGCCCCGCAGCATTACGTGGTGATATAGCTCAGTTGGTAGAGCATCGGACTGAAAATCCGTGAGTCGGTGGTTCGAGTCCACCTATCACCACCTTTTTCCTCTAGAACGCCCTTTTTTTTTCCTTACTTCTTCACATCCACAAGCGTTATCTCAAACAGCAGTACCGCGTCACCTGGAATAAGATCATTGACACCTTTGCTACCATAAGCCAGCGTAGAAGGAATAAACACCCGCGCTTTATCACCCTTTTTTAGGTGTAGAACAGCATCTTCCATGCCAGGAACAGCCTTGCCAGCGCCGAGCTCAAACTCAATAGGTTCGTAGGTTCTCTGTTTGTTATAGATGTTATTTTCTTTGGCCACATCCTCTAAGCTTGTGTCAAATACTTTTCCATCCAACAGCTTTCCTGTATAACTAATCTTGACTTTATCTCCTTTCTTGGGCTGTGGTCCTTTGCCCGGCACATCAACCACACAGTACACACCAGCCTCAGTGCTTTTGGCCGCTATCTTGTTTTCTTCAAGATAGTCGATAATGGTTTTAGTATCCACCTCAATTTGTTTTTCAGCATGCGCACGTTCCTTTTTCTGTAGTAGTGCAATCTGCTCCACTTCCCATCCTTTGTGTCTTTCTTCTGTCATAATATTCTGTAGGTTAAGTTCTAAAAGTACTTCATCGTCTTTCGAAATCTTATGCTGTGCAACTACCGCATCAAGAATCTCACCAAACGCTGCTTCTGCACTAAGCTTAAAGATATAATTATCTCCTTTCTTTAGCATGCTAACAGCCTCACCAAAACCACCGTCTTCTGCGTTCATATTCTCTTTGGAATAGCGCAGTGACGCAGGAAGTCCTTGTTCAGTAGTGCTAAAAAGCACTGTGCCGTCCTTTTTTTTATAGCTCATTTCTAGTAGTAATACCTCCCCCTCCTCTGGGCTTGGCCCTGTCCCTTTCTTGAGCACACGATAGTGTAGGCCGGTGGCCGTTTCCTTAAAGGTTTCACTATTTCGGTTTTGCATAAAGTAGCCAAGACCCACAACAACGGCCAGTGCAATTAAGCCAAAAACATAATACATCGTCTTATTCATAGTTTTAATTGGTTAATGTTTTTTTATTGATTTTCACTAAATCCTCAAATTTCGCTACTGTTTCTGCTAGCGTTAGCTGCGAGATACCCCCCGCAGCGTTCTTATGCCCACCTCCACCAAAATGCTCCTTGGCCCACAGATTCACAGGCACCTCCCCAGAAGATCTTAGAGAAAGACTAATGCAGTCCTTCTTTTCTTTGATCGTAGCGGCAAATGCAATATTACGCACCGAAAGCGCATAATCCACAAGTCCCTCTGTATCGCCCGTTTCTAATGCGTAATTTTTGTAGTCTTCTGCCGTAATAAAAAAGTAGGCCGTGTTGTATTCTTTGAGCACCACAAACCGATGGCTGAGTGCAAAACCCAAGAAAGCGAGCTTATTCAAAGAATTGTTCCTACATACCCAATGTGTCGCCTTGGTTATATCGGCACCGTGGTCTATCAAGCGCGCTGCTATGCGGTGTGTCTTGGCCGTAGTAGTGGCGTGTTTAAATGACCCCGTATCGGTCATAATACCCACATAAAGGCACTCCGCAATGTCTTTATCTATTAAGTCTTGCACCCCCAACCCCTCAAAAATCTCATACAATAGCTCTGCCGTTGCTGCTGATGTAGTATCTCTAAAGGCCAAGGCAGCAAATTCTCCTTCGTTGGGATGGTGGTCTATCACCACTTTGGTAGCAGTCGTCTCTCTCACCATCGCCTCCATGCCATTGAGCCGACAGAGCGTAGGGAAGTCCACACAAAAGATCACATCAGCTTTCTTGAGGAAATCGGAAGCCTTTTGTTGGTTCTTTTTCTCGAAGACAATAACATCTGGCGCTCCGGGCAACCAACCGAGAAAATCAGGATAGGCAGAAGGCGCAATTACTTGCACTTGGTGTTGTTGCTTCCTTAGTAAAGCGGCCAGTCCTAAACCAGACCCCAAGGCATCTCCGTCTGGGCGATGGTGTACGGTAACAACAATATGCTTGGGGGTACTTAAGAGCGCCTTTAAGGCTGAGATATCTTCCATTAAGAAGGAGGGGGATGTGGAACAGATGGCTAAATGAGGAGGCAAAGGTGGAGATATTCCGCTAGAAAAACAAAATGAGTGGAACTTGGGGGGGGGCGAAATAACAGCAAGCTGAGGTTGTGGATTGTTGCTAGTACACCTTTTGAGAAAAGGGTAGCAAGTAGTTTATTTGCAGCCGACTTAACCATTGACACCATGAACCTAGACAACTGCACCATCAAAGCACAAGAGGCCATTCAGCATGCCTTGCAACTTGCCGAAGCGCACCAGCAACTTGCTATAGCGCCAGGCCATTTGCTCCAAGCAATCTTGGAAACAGGAGAGCACAGTGTTGATTTTCTACTTAAGAAGCTCAGCGTTAATCAGGCTACATTAACCAGTAAGCTCCAAGAGATCATTCATGGCTATCCCAAAGCCTCCGGGCAGCAGCCCTATCTCTCCAACGACAGCAATGGCGCGCTGCGGAAGGCGGAAGGTTACCTACGCCAGTTGAAAGATGCGTTTATTGCCATAGAGCATGTTTTGCTGGGGCTACTATCCGGCAGCGATAAGGTGGCCGCGCTTATGCACGAAGTAGGTATTGCAGAAAAACCCCTACTACAAGCCATCCGGGAGCTGCGCGGTGGCAGCAGTGTCACTGACAAAAATGCAGAAAATAAGTACAGGTCCTTGGAGCGTTACGCTAAAAACCTCAATACGCTGGCCAAAAAAGGCAAGATAGATCCCGTTATTGGGCGGGACGAAGAAATTAGGCGTGTGCTGCAGATACTTTCCCGAAGAACCAAGAACAATCCGCTGCTGCTTGGGGAGCCTGGGGTGGGGAAGACGGCCATTGTGGAGGGGTTGGCGCAGAGGATTATTGATGGGGATGTGCCGGAAAGCATCAAGTCGAAAACCATTATTGCCCTGGACATGGGCCTCTTGGTGGCGGGCGCTAAGTACAAAGGGGAGTTTGAAGAGCGGCTGAAGGCGGTGATTAAGGAGGTAACCGACTCGGCCGGGGAGATTATCCTCTTTATTGATGAAATTCACACCCTGATAGGGGCTGGAGGTAGCGGAGAGGGGGCTATGGATGCTGCGAACTTGCTGAAACCTGCGCTGGCCCGTGGGGAGCTGCATGCTATTGGGGCTACTACGCTCAAGGAGTACCAGCAGTATATTGAGAAGGACAAGGCGCTGGAGCGCAGATTTCAGGCGGTGAGGGTGGACGAACCGAGCTTGGAAGATGCGATTTCTATTTTGCGGGGCATTAAAGACAAGTATGAGCTGCACCATGGTATTCGGGTAAGGGATGACGCCATTATAGCGGCGGTACAGCTCTCTCACCGTTACTTACCGGAGCGTTTTTTGCCAGACAAGGCAATTGATCTGATGGATGAGGCGGCGGCCAAGCTTCGTATAGAGATTGACTCTATGCCGGAAGCGTTGGATGAACTGCAGCGGAGGATAATGCAGCTAGAGATTGAGCGGGAAGCGATTCGTAGAGAAAAAGATGAAGCCAAGGAGGCGGCGCTTTCGCAAAGTATTGCCGACTTTGGGGAAAAGCGCAATGCCCTCAAAGCCAAATGGGAGCACGAAAAAACCTTTATCCAAAACATTCGGCAAAAAAAGGAGCAATTGGAGCAGCTGAAGCTGGCGGCAGAGCAAGCGGAACGGGACTTTGACTATGGCAAGGTGGCGGAGATACGGTATGGGAAGATCGTAGAGACAGAAAAGGCGCTGGCAGCGCTGCAAGAAGCGGTGCATAATCGGAAGGAGGATGGCCCTTTGCTGAAAGAGGAAATTGACCAGGAAGACATTGCAGAAGT
>CAJQOF010000150.1 GCA_905479855.1 uncultured Cytophagales bacterium | reverse complement strand
TGTAGCCCAGCCAGCCCCTCATGATGTACCAATATTAGCAGTAAAAGATGGGGTATCGTTGGTGAGCACAGTTACTACTCATGCAACTGCTGTACGTGATATATCCGAAGCCTATCAGTCTTCTAACGTAGGTGTTTCTACAAGGCAGAAGCTGATTCTCCAACATCAGTTGCAGGGAAAAACTTATGGTGTACGTGCTTTATCACTACAAACGAGTGGTCAAGAAGTTTTGCACGCTGTAGTGCATAAGCATAATGGCGAAGTTGTTACTATCCCTCATCATGATATTTCCGCTTTCCACCACTATATAGACCAAGAAAAACTAGCGTATGCCTTAGAAAAGGGCCTTGTGCCCTTTTTGGGGCAGCATGTAGATGGTAGCTATCGACTTTCTTTCCAGGTAAAAGGGCTGGGAGGCATGCATCGTCGCTTCGGGAAGCAGCTTAGCAACTCTTTATATTCCGTGCAACGAGAGTTTCGCGGAGGTATACCTTACAGCGTGGCACATTTTTCTTCTCCTGCGGCTCCAATATTACAGCCCCATACAGCCACGCCAGCTTCTCAGCTTACTTTGCCAGGTGTACGGTCACCGCTTCCTTTCTCTTATTCTGTTGCGCCACAAAGAAGGCATAGTACTTTGTCTTCACCGAAGAAATTACTGGCAAACAAGCGAAATAAAGCAGTAATAAAAGGCCCAAGGAAGTTGGTAACTTTCGATTGGGCATTAAAATATCTACTCAAGAATAGAGTTACCTATGATGTGGTTGAGGGGTTTTTAAGTGAGCTGCTAAGAAAGGACATCAAGATATTGAAACTGCTAGATGCCGAGAGCAACAAAGCCCACAAAGATGATAAGTACAATCGCGTGGACGTGCTGGTGGAAACCAAAGAAAAAGAGCGTATAATCATTGAGTTTCAGGCATCTGAAGAGGGGGACTACTTGAGTCGCTTATGGTACGGAAAGTCTAAGACACTCGTTGAAGGCATTAAAGCTGGGCAGGGATACCTCCAAATACCCAAAGTGATCTCTGTAAACATCATGTTCTTCGACCTTGGGATAGGGAAGAAATGTGTACACAGATGCAAAGCAGATTACTTTAGTATAGATGATGATGGTGACGACATCGAAAAGTTGGAACTCGGACCACTAGAGAAAAGAGCATATGGCAATGACAAGCAATTTCCCGCCGACGTTTTGCCAGAGTCTTATATCATTAACGTCCCTCGCTTTAACGAAAAAAAGATGAAGACGGACGTAAAAAGGCGTTTTAATGAGTGGTTGTACTTTCTTAAGACAAAAAGCATAAGACCTGATTTTAAGGCTAAAGGGCTCGAAAGAGCTCTGGAGGTACTTGACGTACTAAAACTAAGTCCTGAAGATAGAAAGGAGTATGAAATCTATCATGAAGCCTTAAGCAGCAAAGAAAGTCAGCTAACTACTGCTACGGATAAAGGCAAAGCAGAAGAGAGACGTGAAATGATTCTGGGTATGCACAAGGCAGGTGTACCTGCTCAAACAATAGCATTAGGGGCAAAGCTTACAATAGCAGAAGTAGAAAAAATATTGGCTGACCACCCAAAAAACGATGAGTAGGTGGCTTTTAGGCGAGAAAATAGCTTGCCTAGAGCACCTCATGGCTACTATACCGCTTGAGGGGATTAGGCGTGTTCCTGTCTCGCTGGTCCTTGGTTCTGTAGGGCTGGCATGGAGGCATTAGTTTACCAGAACTAGCTGAAGCAGGTTACGTGATGTTGTGGCGAATTCGAGCGCGTATACGGAGGGTCTTAGGTAAGTTGCTGACCTTGACTTTCTCGACAATTAACAGCAAATAAGCATGTAGAAGGCATTGTGATTAGCTTGTTCGGACGAGGGTTCGATTCCCTCCGACGCCACTTTTTTTAAACCCAGCAGTGAATTTACTGTTGGGTTTTTTGTTGGATACCTAGCAAGTTTCCTTGCACACACTCTCTCTCGACAACTGTTCCTTAGTCCTTGGTAGGTTGCTCAAGCTCTGCTGCCGGTGCCTTTTCTTCTACAGGAGTCGGCAAAGCTTGCTGCTCTTTGGCCCGCTTGATGTTAGGGCTAACAGGCAAACCTCCTTGCTCACCTGTTTTGTCCAGGAAGAGTGAGCTAGAGAGCACAAGCACAAAGAGCGATATTACCAGCCCCCATGTAACCTGCTCCAGCAAATCACCTGTTTTCTTCACGCCAATCAGCTGGCTGGTACCAGAGTCTCCGAGAGGACTTCCAAATCCCTCTTTTTTGGAGGTTTGTACCAGCACGGCAAGAATAAGCAAGACAGAAGTAATGAGTATCAGGATAACTAGGAAATTGAACATTAGATTTGGCGTTTTAGTTCTGCAATAAGTGTTGCAAAGTACGTCTTTTTTTCAGGATATTTCAACATAAGCTTATTATAAATTGCGATAGCCCGCTTTAGCTTACCTTGTTCCAGTAGTACTTGGGCCAAATTTTCGGTAAGCAAATCATCCTTTAAAGCGGTGCTAGGCAGGCTGAGATCAACCTGGGAGGTTACATGGAATGTTTTTTGGCGTGTTTGCGGCGTGAAGCGTACAGCTTTCTGTATGAAATCTTTGATTACGTTGAGCTGCGCCAGGCTTTTCTGTTTGGTGATTTTTTGTT
>CAJQOF010000149.1 GCA_905479855.1 uncultured Cytophagales bacterium | reverse complement strand
CCTCTCCGTGCACTTGCTCTATACCGGTATTGCCTTTCTCTGCCTCACTGGCATAGAGCGCCATAAGGTGGTCTCTGGTCTGCTCAGACAGCACCTTCCCTGGCTTTACTATATTGGCGATAGCGAGCCCCAGCACAACCGCCAAAGCAGTGGTGCCAATGTAGATCAAAAAGGTTTTTCCGCCAATTCTAGAGAGCTTGGCAACGTCTTCTATGCTCGTAATGCCCACTACAAGCGAAGCGAAAATGAGCGGAATGGCCACCATTTTGAGGCTATTCATGAAGAGGGTGCCAAAAGGTTTGATGTAATGCACCGTGAAAGAGGCAGGAAAACCCAACCTTACACTCACCATGGCAAACAAAATCCCTAGGGCCATCCCTATCAGAATTTGAACATGTAAAGCACTCTTTTTCATTTATTGCCCTTGTTTAACGATGATTACAGAAGTAGCACAGCGAGCCAGGCCACGCTAGTATATTGATTGAGGATGGTGCTTTTAAAGACGTAACCTAATAAGAAAGGAGGGGCCTTTTTGTGGCGTCGTCGCGGCAAAGATAATAATTATATCAGGAGTCCTGCGTGTAAGCATGCACTAAGGGCCATTGCAGTGCCAGGCTACGGTTGCGCGCCATAGAAGTTCTAGCGCTTCCGCTTACACCACTAATTTTACTAATTTTGCAGCAAACCCATCTAACCATGTTTGAAACCCTTAGTAAAAACCTAGAAAAAGCCCTGCAGACCCTAAAGGGGCAAAACCGTATTACGGAGATCAACGTGGCCGCCACCATTAAGGAAATAAGGCGAGCCCTCATAAAAGCAGACGTCCATTACAAAGTAGCCAAGCAAGTAACAGATGCCGTAAAAGAAAAAGCACTGGGTAGAAACGTCCTCACCGCCGTCTCTCCTGGGCAGTTGTTTACCAAGATAGTGCAAGAAGAGCTCACCACCCTCATGGGCAGCGAGAAGGCTGCCATCAATTTAACAGGCAACCCAGCAGTCATACTCATGGCAGGGCTACAAGGCTCTGGAAAAACCACCTTCTCTGGCAAGCTAGCAGCCTACTTCAAAAAGCAGAACAAACGCGTGCTCTTGGTGGCCTGCGACATCTATCGGCCTGCGGCGATTGAACAACTCCAAGTGGTGGGCGAGCAAATTGGGGTGGAGGTCTATGCAGCGCCAGAGAATAAGGATGCGCTGGCCATTGCCCAAAAGGCGATACAACACGCTAAGGAGACAAAGCTGCAGGTAGTTATTGTAGATACCGCCGGTCGCCTGGCGGTGGATGAGGGGATGATGCAGGAACTTAGTAACCTAAAAGAGCAGCTGCAGCCTGCTGAAACGCTCTTTGTGGTGGATGCCATGACGGGGCAAGATGCGGTGAACACGGCCCAGGCTTTCAACGAACGGATTGATTTTGATGGTGTGGTGCTGACCAAGCTGGATGGGGACGCACGGGGGGGGGCGGCGCTCTCTGTTCGTGCCGTGGTGGACAAGCCTATCAAGTTTATGGGCACGGGGGAGAAGATGACGGACCTGGATGTTTTTTA
Source organism: uncultured Cytophagales bacterium (assembly GCA_905479855.1). Classification (GTDB taxonomy): domain Bacteria; phylum Bacteroidota; class Bacteroidia; order Cytophagales; family Amoebophilaceae; genus UBA8403. The sequence goes on along the minus strand of CAJQOF010000149.1, from coordinate 1,506 downwards.
TCCTGATAGAATGGCGAGCCGCATTCTTGGCATGGGTGATGTAGTGTCGCTGGTAGAGCGGGCTGAGCAGGTGTATGATGAGGAAGAGGCGATAAAGTTGGAGAGGAAGTTTCGGAAAAACCAGCTGGACTTCAATGACTTTCTGCAACAGTTACAGCAGATAAAGAAGATGGGCAGCCTGAAAGAGCTGGTGGGCTTAATGCCTGGCATGGGGAAGTTGGTGGAGGGAGTAGATTTGAGCGAGGACAGGTTTAAGCCTTTCGAAACAATGATTTATTCCATGACGCCGCAAGAAAGGACGCTCCCACACCTTTTGGACAAAAGTCGGCGCGGGCGCATAGCTCGCGGTAGTGGCTTGCCGTTATTGCAAGTAAATCAGCTCATCAAACAATTTGAACAGATGGGCAAGATGATGCAAAAGATGAGCAAAGGAGGACGAATGCCCAATAACATGCCGATGTAGCCGTGTGGGGGGGTAGGGTTATTGCAGTTTAAGCAGATTAAATTATGATGTCTAAAATTAGAGTAGGTACAGACAACTTCGCCAAGCTGGTACTAAAGAGCGAGGTGTTTGTGGACAAGAGCTTGTTCATCAAAGAATTCCTTGATGATGGTGGCGATGTGGTATTGATTACACGGCCACGCCGTTGGGGCAAGAGCTTAAATATGGATATGCTGGCCTGTTTCTTAGCTATTGAGGTGGATGAACAGGGCGTTCCACTGCCAGAAGAAGCGTGCCTTAATAGAAAGCTCTTTGCTGGTGGGGAGGTTGACTTGGGCTTCAATACGGGCAGAAAGAAACAGCTTAAGCCGCTAAAAATTGCACAGCACAAGGAGCTCATGACAGAATACCAAGGTCAGTTTCCGGTGATTAGCATTGGGCTGAAAGAGGTACATAGAGGTTCTTATGAGCAGCTGGTGGAAGCAATAAAAAAACAAATAATAAGATTGTATGCTAAACACCGCTATGTGAAAAAGTATGCCTTGATGAAGGAGGGCCCACTCGAGGATGTGGCAAAAAAGCAGCTAAAACGCTACTTTGAAGGGGATATTAGCGTGGAAGATATATGTGATAGTATTCGCTTTTTAAGTGAGCTTTTGTACATACACTTCGGAAAACCAGTATATGTGCTCATTGATGAGTATGATACGCCCATTCACCAAATTTACTTGCGCATTGCTAAGCAACATCCAGAACAATTGGAAGATACACTGGAGCTATTTAGAGGGTTTTTTTGGGCGGCCCTGAAGACCAATGATCATTTGGAAAAAGGTTTGGTTACAGGCATCCTACGCATTGCCAAGGCGGGGCTTTTTTCTGGGATGAACAATTTAAGTGAATGCACCCTGCTAGATGAACCTTTCTGCTCCTCTTATGGTTTTACTGAAGAAGAGGTTACAGCGCTAATAGAACAAATACCTATTAAAAGCACCGTAGAAGAAATTAAAAAATGGTACAATGGCTACACTTTTGGCGGACAACGCACAAGGTTATATAATCCTTGG
>CAJQOF010000148.1 GCA_905479855.1 uncultured Cytophagales bacterium | reverse complement strand
CTATTTAACAGGTAGTATACCCCAGAAATATATTAATTGGGTCGGTAACGATTTGCGGTACAAGTGTTCTTGCTGCGGCAATTGCAAGGAAAAGGTATTTAAATGTGCACGTTGCCAATCCGTTGCTTATTGTGGGGAGTCATGCAAGAGAAGTCACGCGAAAAAACATAAAAAAGTATGTAAAAAAGTCTCTCAATAGTAGCCATTTACGTAAATACTCTATTAGTTTATGAACCTTATTGGAATGATTGTGCTGCTGGCCAGTTGGGGCATTAGTAGCATACTAAAAAGTAAGTTGCGCGCCTACGCCAAGATTAAGCTTCGCGCAGGCCTATCCGGCGCTGAAATTGCCGAAAAGATGTTGCGTGAGCACGGCATTGCGCACGTTGCCATCACTTGCACCCATGGCCACTTGACCGACCACTATAACCCCCTCTCTTCCACCGTCAACCTGAGCCACGATGTCTACCACGGTGTAAATGCCGCGGCGGCGGCCATAGCAGCCCATGAATGTGGCCATGCCGTGCAGCATGCGCAGGGCTATGCTTTTTTGAAGTTGCGGTCCGCCATGGTGCCCGCCCTCTCGGCCACATCGCGCTATATGCCGTGGGTTATTATCGGTGGGATCTTTCTCATGCATACGACCCTCATCCCACTGAAGATCGGCATTGCCCTCTTTACACTCACTACCTTTTTTAGCTTTGTTACCCTCCCTGTGGAATTTGATGCCAGCAGCAGAGCACTCGCGTGGATGGATGATCGAGGCGTGGTAACAAGAGAAGAGCGCCAAATGGCCAAGAATGCCCTCTGGTGGGCAGCAATGACCTATGTGGTGGCGGCACTGGGTTCATTGGCACAATTGGTGCATCTGCTTAGCATGCTCAATAGAAGAAGCAACTAATAACATGGTACAGTCCCTTTTTTCTGGGCAACAAAAACGTATTGAGCTTATGCAACCGCATGCCAACGACCAGCACAATAACGCACTCGAAGCCTTTGGGCGGTTGCTAGCCATTATGGGAGAACTGCGTGAGCAATGCCCGTGGGATAGGAAGCAAACCATGGAAAGCTTGCGCCATTTGACCATTGAAGAGACCTATGAGCTTTCCGAAGCAATTTTGGAAGGGGAGATGGAGGAGATAAAGAAGGAGCTGGGCGATGTGCTGCTCCACATTGTTTTTTATGCGTCGATTGCTGCTGAGGGAGGTGCTTTTACAATCAGCGAGGTCATTCATTCCCTGTGCGAAAAGCTTATCTACCGCCACCCGCATATTTACGCCAACGAAAAAGTGGAAGGTGCAGACGGTGTAAAACGAAATTGGGAAAAGCTGAAGCTTAAAGAAAACCCAAGCCGTTCGGTATTGGGCGGTGTTCCCCACGCGCTCCCCAGCTTGATCAAAGCCATGCGTGTGCAAGAGAAAGTGAGCAAAGTGGGTTTAGATTGGCTGGGTAATTCGGAAGTTTGGCCTGAACTGGAGCAGAAAATGGGTAGGTTGCCAAAGGAAATGAAGCCAGATAATGGTAAGTTTGCGCAGAAGGGGGAAGCAGAGGAAGCGTTGGGGGATTTGCTCTTCTCTTTGGTTAACTATGCAAGGCATATTGACATTAACCCAGAGGAAGCATTAGAACGCGCCAATAAAGAATTTATACGAAAGTTCCAGGCTGTGGAGCAGAAAGTTACCCAAAAGGGGGAACAGCTGACGCAGCTATCAACCGAGGAGTTGCGCGAATATTGGGAAGACGGCCAAAAGGGCTAAGAAAGCCCATAGGGCGCGCAGGGTGCAATGTGATTGCCAGAGGCGGATTGTGCGTGAGGCTATACTGTGTTGGTAGTTAATTGGCGGGCCCATTATTGTAGGGCCCACGTTATGAAAGAAATTTAGGGTGCCTAGCTCAGTTGGTAGAGCAGCTGACTCTTAATCAGCGGGTCGTGGGTTCGAATCCCACGGCGCCCACCATTATTTAGGTATAGAACAAGTATAGCTTATTTCATTTTAGTAGACTTGGCCTCTTGAAGCAAGTAGGATGGTACCCAATATGGGACCATGCATTGAGAAAAAAGAGGGAATATTGCACGGGGCAATACGCGTAAAATTGTGCCTTGCTACCTTACATCCGGTCCTCTTACACAGGCCTCTCTCCCTGCATAAAAGGAGGCAACCAAGCAACAGAGGGGGGGCAAGGTTAAGCGTGGTTGAAACAAGCTGATGCGGTTGAAACAAAGACAAACCTTTGGCACGGTGCCACCTGTGAAATATCCCCTATAATTGTCGAAAAAGTGGTCCAGAAAAAGGAGCCACCATACCTGGCTAGTTACCATCTAAGTTGACTTTGTAGTTCCTTTTCAGTGAATAAAAAGTATTAATTATATGGAGTACCTAACTATAGACAACCTCATTGTCGGAGCGTTTTTGCTTATTACGCTCATTGTAGGCTTACGAGCAGGCAGAGGCGTTAAGGACATGAAAGAGTATGCCATAGCAAACAGGTCATTTGGAACAGCTGCGCTCGTGCTCACTTATATGGCTACAGACATGAGCATAGTTTCCGATATCGCTGAAACTAGGGATGTTGGTGTGATTATGCCCCTTACATTAGTCTTTTGCTGCCCGATCGCCTATATAGTATTGGCTTTTTTAGTGGCCCCCAATTTTATACACTTCAAAGACTGTATTACCATGGGAGACGTGGTAGGAGCACTTTATGGGAGAACAGCCAAGGTGATTGCTGGTTTCGTCGGTTTCTTCACAGCCATCTGCATCACAGGTGTAGGGATCACTATACTGGGCCATTTATGCGAATCCTTGCTGGGAATTGATTGGCGGCTGGGTGTAGGTTTAGGGGGCCTTCTACTAGGCATCTATACAGCCCATGGAGGTATGAAGTCGGTTACCGCTACCGACGTGATACAATTTGTGATGCTGCTTATTGTATTTCCCATCATTACGGTTTTGGCACTAAAACATGCTGGGGGAATAAAGGAGGTACTCATACATGTGCCTGCCAAGAATCTTCAGATAACCCAACATAAAGACTTTTCTTCCTTTATCGTGATGGGTATTTCTATGGTTATATTTCAGCACAGCAGAGTGGATCCCGCACTTTTTCTTCGCTTTTTGGCCGCCAAGAGTAAATCTCAACTCCGCAATCAATTGCTTATTCTTGCTTGCCTTGCTCCAGCCATATTTTTCACTATTACGCTAGTGACCATGGCTGGGCAAGTACTATACCCCACGCTTGAGGGAGCCCAAATAATTCCGCAAATCATCAAGGATCTCCTGCCCACAGGCTTAAAAGGATGCGCGATCGCTGGTATTTTTGCAGGTGCTATGGCCACAGTGGATTCATTTTTGCACGCTGCAGGGCTTTCCTTAGTCCATGATATGGTTAAGCCTTTTTGTGATAAGCGAAATTGGGTTATTAATGAGTTAAAATGGACCCAGTACGCCACTGTTTTGATCAGCCTACTTGCCATTATTATAGGTTTTAGTCGAGTTGATGATTTCTACATATTTTTTTACATGACTTACGAGGTCGCCGGCCCTAGCCTTGCTGTCCCACTCTGGCTCGGAATTATCGGGCTTAAACCTGATAAACGTGCCTTTTACATGGCTGGTGCTACTGCTATAGTAACGCTCTTTGCAGTAAAGTTCCTGTTACCAGAAGAGTGGAGTCGCTTCGCTATGATGATCGCTACCCTGGCTAATTGCATCGTATTCCTGAGTGGACATTATATGCGAAACAAAGGTTTTGTGATTGTCAAACGTGAGCCGAGTGATATAGGAGAGCGTTTATGGAAGCCCACAAGGAAAGATATAACCACACAACTCCAAAGTTGGGTTCCTACACCGCAGCGCATTGTAGGTTACTCACAAAGAAAGGTAGAGAAATATGGCGCCCCCTATATACTCTTGGGAATCTTTGGTGTCCTTAATTATAT
>CAJQOF010000147.1 GCA_905479855.1 uncultured Cytophagales bacterium | reverse complement strand
AAACCGAATAAATCCTTCTTGCAAAGCGGTAGTGCTAGACCTGCCCAGTGGAATATAGATGCGTGTGCCAGGATCGGTTTTTGTTTGGGCAGCAATGGTGATGTGGTCGATGGGGCCAGATGCTACCAAGCTGCCGCTGGTGATGCCAGTGCCGTAGAAGTATTCATTGCCTTCGGCCGTTGTGTCGAGCAGTTTAAAGCGGTCCATGCTCCCTGTGAGGTCGACTTGGAAGTCGCTAAATTGTTGGTGTGCAATAACGCCTTGCAATGCCGCTTCTCCCTCTTGGTCATCACGCAGCGTTAGCGCTGCAATGTTGATCGCCTCCTCCGCAAAGGTTAATGCACCATGAGCACGGTACAATGTATTGAGATAATTGACCCGCACGGTGGCATCCGCAAGGGTCGCCGTTCCGGTAATGCATGGGCTAGCTGGGGTGCCACTGATGTGGAGCGTGCCGCTGAGCCCTCCGGTTAGCTGAGACAGCTCTTCTTCCACAAAAGGTGCTAGCAGGGCAAGTGGGGTATCCGCAAGATGTACTACGAGCTGCAGGCTGTTCTTTTCTTTCTTTGGTTGATAGCAACCCGCTATGGACAAGGGCTGTTGCCCTAAGTGATCTACCTGGCAAGCCATGGTTAGCCGCGCCAAAGCATTGTCCCAATGCGTTTGTGCATGGATATCCCCTGCCGAGAAGTTGTCAATGGCAAAATCCTGAATCGTGATGTCGCTATCAATGTGTGATTGCCCAAGTAGGCCTCGGAGTACCGCTGTTGCGTTGAGTTCTCCCGATAAATTCGTGCCAAGCACCCAAGCTAGATTGGCCAATGAAAAGGCTTTTACATTGAGGCTTAGCACCTCGCTGTTATTGGCAGATAGGATACCAGCAAGGCTGATTTGCTGCGCTCCGCTCGCTATTTCAAGTTGCTCGAACTTCGTCCATGATTTACCGAGCGTAATACAATTCTCCGGGTGTATATGCCACTGGTTACCAGCTAGTTTCATTAGGGAGGGGTGCAGTGTAATGGCTACCGTATTGTCCATCAACACCGCCGCTCCCTGCAAATCAATCTGATTAGGGCTGTCGGGCCGGCCAAGGATGCCAGTAAAGTCTATCTGGTTATTCTCCCAAGAGAGGGCCAGTGCCAGATTCTCCGTAATGGTGTGCGCGCTCCAATGCTGCTCCTTAGAAGTGATGCGTACGGTGGCAGAGAGTGGTTGGCTATCTTTTGCTTTGCTAGCGAACAGCTCCATCTGCGTACCCGTCCAACAATGTTGTTGAAAAGCAATTTCCTCCACCTCGGCAAGGCGCAAGGAAAAGGTGGTCTCTGTTTTATCTTGTGCAAAGTCCCCCTCGATCTTGGCGCCCGGCGTTACGTAAACATCGTCGGTAAAAACTTGAAGAAGGGGGTTGATATCCTTGCAATGAAGCTGATAGGCGAGTGCATAAGGGCGAGCCGTACGTTGTTGGTGTGGCAGTACGGTATGCGTTAAGCGCTGTTGGTAGGCTTGTATAAATTGGGTAAAGTCCCTAACCAAAGTGGTATAGGCAAAGTCCCCTTCAGCTTTGAGCGCAACCAATGGAGAATCCACTTCCAATAGTCGTCCTTGCTTACCCTCGTCTGCACGGATGTTGAGAGTACCTACCACCACTTCTTTGTCTTCAATGCCAAAGCAGAGGTGGTTCAGCTGACCGTTCCCCTGCACCTCGTTCCATGTGGGGCCGCGCATAGCCATAGCAAACTCGCTGCTCAGCCAGGCACGTTTGTCCGTGAGGCCCAACGGTTGCAACCAAGCATCGTCTAGCGTGCCCTGTATAGCAACCCGCTTATTGGTACCATCACTTAAATCGATCGTGCCCTCTGCTTGCAGTTTTAGATGAGGATCATGGACGGTGAGCTTTCCTTGGAAGGAAGCGTTAGAAAAGCGGCCATTGGCATGGATATGTCCGTAGTTATAATGGTTAAAGCCCAGCTTCTTAACATGAGCCGCTAGCTGAAAGCGCGCTTTGGAAAAGCTAACCCCTTCACCATTAATCTCCCCCTGCATGGTGAGCTTCTGCAACGCACTGTTGTTCAGCAATGCGCCTACATCAAAATCTTTGGTAGCAATAGTGCCTTTGTACTTCGTAGGCTTATCTGTTGGAGAAATTTGGAGTTTTAGGTTAGCGCTCACCCTCCCTAGATTCGTATCCAAAGTGGCCTGCGCTGTAAAGGCATTGCGTGTGCCCTGGAAACGGCCTTTCGTTCTTATCGCATGCAATGGCGCTATCTGGGCATAGTGCGCTTTGTTCAAGTAGGGCCGTAAATCTTGCACGTGCACCTCTCCGTGCGCTAGCGCCACATCAAATACCACTGCCTTGGTGTTAGGTAACCCTTGAAGTCTTAGGCAGCCTTTGAGTAGACTACCGCGCTCACCAAAAGTCAGCCGGAGGTCATTGAAGTGCAGGTCATCGACCCCGCCTTCAAGGTCGGCACACAGCGTATAAATAACTTTGTGCTGTTTAAAATAGGGAAGAAAAACGGCGAGTTCTTCGGAAGCAATGGTGCTGCTATCCAGATGGCTTGCAATGTGTATACTGTTGCCCAAGGCTTCTTTAGGTGCAGCAGGGTCATAGGTGATGGTGCAATTTCCCTTAATGGCACTCTGGCCAGTGGCCAGCTGCAGCGCTTTGCATTGGATATTTCCTGGGGCAACATGCAGGGAAGTAGTGAAATGGTCTACGCATAGCGGCTTACCAGCCTGTTTTCCGCTGAGCTGTAAAAGAGCTACAGAAAATGTATCGGCTTCGGCTTTTAGGTGGGCTAGTTCGGCATTGATCTGATGAAGGGTAAAGTGGTAGGGGTCAAATCTACCTTGCAGCGGCACAGCCTGTTGGTCATCCATTGAAACCTCGATGTTCTGCAAAGAAGCACGCTCTACAGCGAATTTAGCAGCTCCTGTAGTAGCCTTCCCCAATAGGCGGTGCAACAAGATGGCCAGATTATAATCTTCGGTCTCTTCTTTTTTACACAAAGAGAGCCGGCCGTTGGCTATGCGCACAGCTTTCAATATAATATGGTTGCGCATGAATAGCTGAAGCGGATTAATCTTGACCGCTAGCTGCGCTATGTGCAGTAGCGCGTTGTCTTGCGGGTCTTTAACCCTGAGGCCCGTAAGCGAAATATTTTGCAGCCAAGTGAGCTGAAAGCGCTGGTGCGTAATGGTAAAGTGGGTGGTATGGCTCAGGTGTTGGAGCAGCTTTTGGAATAAACGATTTTGAACATAGGGCACCTGAAGCGTAATAAACGCACTCGTGCATAGGCAAATCAGCGCCACCGAAAGCCACTTTAGCGTCCTCTTTATGCTTTTATTGTTTAGCTTTGCTTTCTCTTTTTGTATGTCCAATGCCAAAGAATAATCCAGTAATATTATCGGTTGAAACCTCGTGTGATGAGACAGCAGCGGCTGTCATTTGCAGTGGCAAGATAGTGAGCAATATAGTGGCTTCCCAAGCCATACACGCAGAGTATGGCGGCATTGTGCCCGAATTGGCCGCGCGGGCTCATCAGCAACACATTATTCCAGTGGTGCAGGAGGCCATGCAAGCGGCCAATATTACCCGGGCCGAGCTTGATGCCGTGGCTTTTACACAAGGACCTGGGTTGTTGGGCGCGTTGCTTGTGGGCACCTCCTTTGCTAAGGCGATGGCTTTTGCGCTCGGTATTCCCCTTATTGCTGTGCACCACATGCGCGGCCATATTTTGGCCAACTTTATCGAACCGCCCTATCCCACCTTCCCCTTGCTGGGGCTAACGGCCAGTGGGGGACACACACAGCTGGTTTTGGTGCAAGATCATTTGCGCATGGAGGTCATAGGGGAGACGCAAGACGACGCCATTGGCGAGGCCTTTGACAAGATTGGTAAGTTGATGGGGCTCTCTTATCCTGCAGGCCCGCTTATTGACCAGTATGCCCAACAGGGAGATCCGCATCGTTTTAAGTTTCCGGCCACCACCATGCCCCATCTTAGTTTCTCGTTTAGTGGTATTAAAACAGCCTTCCTCTACTTCATTCGGAAAGCACAAAAAGAGGATCCCCAATTTGTAGCAAAGAATTTGTGCGATCTCTGCGCGAGCATACAACATACCTTGGTGGGGATGCTGCTCGAGAAACTGACGAAGGCGGTTGCAGCAACAGGCATAAAGACCATTGCTATTGCAGGCGGTGTGGCGGCCAATGCCGGCTTAAGAACGGAGCTGAACCGATTGGCTAGTCAGCAAGCGTGGGAACTGTTTATTCCGCAGTTGGCCTACTGCACCGACAATGCGGCCATGATTGGTATTGCAGCGCATTACCACTACTTGGCAGGAGATTTTAGTGGTTTAGGGGTGAAGGCTATGCCGAGAATAGCTCTGTGAACATATAGCCAATACAAACAAGGAGGCAACTTACCTGTTTGGGAGGTTGCGTTGGTACGTCAAAATTTAGCAAGGAAAGAGCATGGCCACAAATAAAAAGAAAGTAACGAAGAACATCTCCATTAGGAACAGGCGGGCAAGCTTTGAATACACCTTTTTGGATGAGTATGTAGCGGGGATGGTCTTAACCGGTACCGAGATAAAGTCGATTAGGGCCGGTAAGGTCAGTTTGCCAGAATCCTATTGCTACCTCACTAGAGG
>CAJQOF010000146.1 GCA_905479855.1 uncultured Cytophagales bacterium | reverse complement strand
CTTGCCACTGAGTTGGGCGAGCTCTGTTTCAAACTTTTCCGTCTCCTCACTGGCCGCCTGCATTTTCTCCATAGAATCCGCAATGCGCGTATAAACATCGTTGGTTGTTCTAGAACGCAAATCAGTGTCTTGCAGTTCTTTTTTATAGGCAGAATCAAGCGTGCTTAGTGTTTCTGTAATGTGTTGAAGCTGCTCATGGTAGTCTTGTGTTCCCTGCGATACATTGGCGAGCTTTTGCACAGCACCTAAGGCGTCTTCGTGCGCACCATGCATGTTCTCTAATACGGTAGAGGCTTTATCCACACTCGTTGTATACCTTTCTGTCACCGCTACAAGGTCAGGCAGAGAAGCTAGGTTCTCCACAGAGTCCGAAAGGCGATGCATTCCCTCACCCAACCGGCCAACCAAGGCGCCATCGATCTTTGCTTGCGCAAATAGTTCATCCATCTTTTCTCCAATAGAGCCATCACTGTTGTTAGATGCTCTTGTTTTGGCGATCATGACTTCCCCTGGAAAACCTTCTTCCATGAGCTCTGGGTATACCTTGGCCCAGTTGAGTTCTTTGTCTTTAGGCTTAAAGACGCCCAAGAAAAATATAAGCGCTTCTGTAGAGAGGCCCAGCCCCAGCATAAATGCGCCGCCAGGCCAGTTAAGGATCTTAAACATGGCACCAATGATTACGACAGCGGCCCCGATGTCGTAAATCTTGGGCATAATATCTTCATAGAACTTCGCTCTGAAATCACCATCATTGGGTAGTTGACTAGACATAAATTCCTTTTTTTGTTGTTATGGGCGTTGCTATCAATAGACTTTTTGAGCACGCTTGGTCTAGATTGGAAGACCAAGCGTGGTTTTCTGGTCATTTAGGCCAGATATATTTCATGTCTCAACTTTGCATGATGCACTAATAGATGTCTCCTTCTGTTAATTTACAAATACGGCGCTTGATTGATTATCCTCCCTTATACGGCTCTCTACCAATATGAGACATCACACATCTGAAACCAATGTACGATCTTGCTCTGTCTTTGTGCTCATGGTCCACAGCGTCTGTCTGTAGGAAGCGAGAAACATCTTTCCACGACCCTCCTTTTACCACCTTTCGTGGCTCTTCGTCATCTAGATATACGGGGTTTAGATCCCACATACGGGCAGCAGCAGCGGGGTTAAAGGCATCCAAGGTCCATTCTGACACATTACCACCAATGTGAATGCCGTAATTATTGGGTGCAAAGTGATCGACGGGGGAAGTGTTGTCGTATTGGCACTCTCTGTAGTTTCCTTTACTGGACTTAAAGTTGGCAAGCAGCTCTCCGTCCAGATCACGTACATAAGGGCCGCCCCAAGGATATTTAGCGTATGCTTTTCCGCCTCTAGCGGCATAGACCCACTCGGCGGCGGTGGGTAGTCTGAATTTAGGCATGTCATCCAACCCCTGTTCTTCTCTATAGTCATTGAGGTGTTGGGTGCGCCATTCTGAAAAGGTCCGGGCAGCATCCCAAGTAATACCCACTACAGGAAAGTCGTCGAAGGAAGAATGTTCATAATACTGCTCCATCCTGTCTGCCATATGGTGGGCAAAATCATTTTGCCACACACTCATGTCTGGGTAGAGCTCGTCCATGATAAACTCCTTGCTAAGCGCAGTAGCGGCGACTTTTTCCTCATCTTGATCTGAAGAGGCCCCATCTACCACGCCAGAGAATTCTTGGTCCTCTTCATCATCAGCCTCATCATCTCCTTCCTGGGTAGCGTCAGCTTCTTCCAAGAGTGCTTCGATAAATTGGCGGTAGAGATTATTGGTTACCTGGTATTTATCAACGTACAAGCTGCTGACGGCCACTTGCTTTTGGGGGTTAACGGATGATGCAATGTCTTGATCAACAGAACCAATCATAAAAGAGCCTCCAGAAATAAAGACCATGTCAACTGGCGCCTCCATTGACCATTTTTTTCTCCCCAGCGCACCTATGGCTTCTCCACGATCATCCCTTCCTCTTCCTGTTAGGCAGCTTTGGATGGTTAGCATAAGCATGAATGCCCAAAGGAAGCCTGTTGCTGTTGGTTTGGTAAATTGTCTCATAGGTTAATTATCGAGCGTCTAGTCAAAGCGAAGTAACTAAAGAATGCAGCACGCCTGCAAATGTATCTTCATTTGGTGAGTTTAGCAACTGTATAAGGCTAAGCGAGAGATATCACCAGGCAAGCAAGGCTCATTGCACACGGCATTGTTCCGTAAATAACAGCCTAAATGCCCTTCGCAGCGCTTAGAAGTTGTTTGTAATCCCATGTATTAGGTAGGAATAGGCAGTAATCTTTGCGTTTAATGGCCAAACCAGCTGATATTCATGTGGTTTTATCTAAAAATCTTCATATTGGGGAGATAATAAACAGTTTCTTAAAAGCATTTTACGGATAAAGCAAACCAATAACCAACCGTTCCCCAGAGGCCTTAAGCCGATTACGCAACAACGCCACCACGCACTCAAAAAATCCCGTTAACGTCTAACTCTGTTGCTACGGGGTCTTCAATTTCCTCATCTTCTTGTGCTGTTTCTCGGGTTGGCAAAAGTACTTTAGGTGCTCTGCGCGTGGGTATTTCCACACCGCTTGGCTTTTCGTAATTCAAAAGAGGGCCCTTTTGGTACGACAGCTCAGGATCCTCATAAACACGCAGCATAAACTTTTCCCACATGGGCCTGGCTGTGCGTGCTCCAGCGCCCATACTCATCGTTCTAAAGTGAATACAACGATCTTCTCCACCTACCCACACCCCAGTACACAAACCATTGACCATGCCAATAAACCATCCATCGGAGTGGTTGGAGGTGGTGCCAGTTTTGCCACAAATTTCATTGCCTTCCTTGAGTAGTTTATTGACGCCTCTAGCGCTACCGCCTTGTTCTTCCACAGTGCCCTTAAGCATATAGGTCATTAAGTAGGCTGTTTTTTCACTAATAGCTTCCCGCTTTTGCGGAACAAAAGTTTCAAGAACGCGGCCATTTTTGTCTTCTATGCGTGTAATATAGAAGGGTGCCGTCCAAACCCCTCTGTTCATGAAAGTACTATAAGCCCCTACTAATTCATACACCGATACATCCCCGGTGCCTAGGCAGAGCGCAGGTACGGGGTCTAAGGGGCTTTTTATGCCAAGCCTTTTGGCATAGTCCACCACCAGCTCCGGGCCCAGTTGCTTCATGAGATAAGCGGTAATTGAGTTGACCGATCTTGCCAGTGCTTGGCGGAGGGTCATTTTTTGGCCAGAGTATTTCTTGTTCCAGTTTTGTGGCACCCAAATAGGCGGATCCCCCGGCACTTTAAAGGTCACTGGGGTATCTATTACCTCTTGCCAAGGCATGTAGCCATTATCAATGGCAGCGGCGTACACAATAGGCTTAAAAGCAGAACCAGGTTGTCGCTTTCCCTGCATTACATGGTCATACTGAAAGTGTTTGTAATTAATACCGCCTACCCAAGCCTTGATGTGGCCTGTTTGGGGGTCCATGGCCATAAAACCTGCACGCAATAGTTTTTTGTTATACCGCAAGGCATCCATGGGGCTCATCACCTCATCAATATTCCCCTGCCAAGAAAATAGTTGGGTAGGCACAGGTGTGTTCATGATGCCATCAATCTTCTCCTGGTCTTCACCGTACTCTTCCTTCAGTGATTTGTAGCGCTCCGTGTGTTTGGCCGCAGCTTCAATAAAACCCTTAATCTCATGCTCCTCTTGGTCCACCCATGGGTTTCTGCCTTCCCAGTGCTCTTCAAACTTAGGTTGCAAGGTAGAAAGGTGTTCCGAAACAGCTTCCTCGGCGTGTTTTTGCAAGCGGCTGTCAATGGTAGTATAGATTTTTAGGCCATCTTCAAAGAGGTCATACCCCCGCTCTCGGGTCCATTTCAATAGAAAATCACGAATAGCAGAGCGGAAGTAAGTAGCCAGCCCCATGTTGTGATCTTCCGCCTTGTACTCCAGCACCACCGGTTGCGCCTTTAGCCGGCTATAGTCTGTCTGGGTCAATAGTTGGTACTTACAGAGTTGCGCCAGCACCACATTTCTTCTTTTTTGTGCCCGTTCTGGGTGCCTGATTGGGTTGTAGTAGGAGGGAGCCTTTAAGAGGCCCACCAACAAAGCCGCTTGTTCCACGCTAAGCAGGTCGGGGGTAGTGTTGAAGAACGCCTTGGTAGCGACCTTGAGCCCGAAGGTATTGTTCCCAAAACTTACTGTATTGAGGTACATGGCAATGATCTCTTTCTTGGTATAGGCTCTTTCGAGCTGTACGGCTACAATCCATTCTTTGGTTTTTAGCACCACCATCTTAACCAGGGGGGTCTTACTTAACAAGCCTCGATAGGCCTCGCTTCTGGTATTGAAAAGATTCTTGGCCAGCTGCTGAGAGAGCGTACTGCCCCCCCCACTATTCCGCTGAAAAAGCAGGGACATAAAGAGTACTCTGCACAGCCCCACAAAGTCGATGCCCGCATGTGCTTCAAACCG
>CAJQOF010000145.1 GCA_905479855.1 uncultured Cytophagales bacterium | reverse complement strand
CTGCTAGGAGAAAAAACAGCTAACGATGCCTTAAGCCCACTGCTAGGAGAAAAAACAGCTAAAGATGCTTTAAGCCCACTACTAGGAGAAAAAATAGCTAACGACGCTTTAAGCCCACTGCTAGGAGAAACAACAGCTAACTATACCTTAAACCCACTGCTAGGAGAAAAAACAGCTAACGATGCCTTAGGCCCACTGCTAGAAGAAAAAGCATTAACCCCACTGCTAGGAGAAAAAGCATTAAGCCCACTGCTAGGAGAAAAATCCCCTAACGATGCCTTAAGCCCACTGCTAGGAGAAATCTTAGCACAAACCAGCACATCGGAGGCTAGATCTTTGCTGCTGGGCCAGCTTCAGCAATTCGCTCCTATAGAAAAGCTTGTGCATAGTCTTTCTGAAGTCGAAATCTCCAGAATTATCGAGATGCTATGCCCCTCCATTGCGCAGACCTTTCTGGTAATACGGGATATATGGGCAGCGGCAAGCAGACAAGGAGGATTACGTGAAAAAGCGGTACGCAAAAAGGTTGCAGTGCTTACGCTGCATTATAGCACTACGGTGCATTATAACACTAGGAAAGAGAAGGAGATTGCTGCGCACCATTACCTTGCCTATCTCTTGGATGCGCTGCCTAGCCCAATGACGATCTCGTTGCAAATGCTTAGGGCAACAGGTAAGGCAGACCAAGCAGCATTGCTTGCAATATACCCGGCCAAGGTGGTTGGCTTGGTCATTAAAACCCTTGAAAAGAGACCTTTGCCCCAGGGGCATACCACTCAGGATACTACAACTGAGCTTGTGGAGCAGGAAAAAACCGCTATAACGGCTATACCTGAGAGCGTAGCGGAAGTGGCCTCACCGCTTTCTTTGGAGGCGATGCATGATTTTTTAATGGAGCACATTCTGCCCCAAGGTTACGCCAGCGAGCCGTTGTTTATAGCAACGCTCATGGAAGCAGTGCAGCAAGGGGAGCATAAGGCAACCTTTCTTACGCTCTTCCAGCATAAAGAAGCGAGAGAAAAATTTATGGCCCATGTTCCCTCCCAAGCCCGAGAAGCAGTGTTGCGTGCCCTACTACCCCTACCCCCTGCCATCTTGGCTAGCTACCAAAGGGTGCTACTAAAAGCTGATGTTATGCACGGCAATACGCTCGCAGAAAAGCAGCGTAGCATAGCCATCGTACTGCTAGAGGCTGCGAGCCAAGCCGGCGAAGCAGGCCCTGAACAATTTATGCAGCTGGTTCTACTGAAGATAGCGCGTCAATCAAGCATCCACCACCAGGAGGTATTTCGGCGCGTAAGATTAGTGGCAGCACAGCAGGAAGATACCGCTTTTATTGCAGATCGATTAGACTTCCTGCATAGCCAGCAGAAACACATATCAGGTATGCCGGATTCGCAATATCCGGAGCGATATGCAAAAGGTCTATTGAAAGAAAACAATGAAGCACCTCATGTAAGCGCAACATCCATAGCAGCCGAACTGGAGCTCATGTTTTTCCCGCTTTACCAAGCCCTGAGTCAGGCTATTCCCCCAAGCCTACTCCCCCAATACCACACGCTATTGCTACCCGCCATGAAAAAGGCCATTACGCAGGGGCTTCCTCCTGGTGCATTAGCACAGCAAGTAGCGGCTATGGTAGAAGCTGCCTTTACAGACCTGGGCCCTACTGAGAAGCGCGCTATAGCAGTGCTGGTAGAAAATAAGCTGCAACAAATTATTGTTGAGAAAAAGCAGACATTGGCAGCCACTTGGCAACATTTCTTGAACAGGGGAGCTTTGGGCAGTGCTTATGAAAATTACCATGCGCTCTTTTACGCCTTTTTGGCGGAGCCATCATTGCACCCAGCAATGGCTACACACCTTGCGCAAGCACCTGCTGCGCTCCACCACCTTGTAGAAAATTTGAACGATCAAGCGCTAGTATGCCTTGCCAGGTTGCTCAGCGCTGCAGCCGGCACCGCTACCGGTGACCTTATTACTAAAATTTACGCCTTGTGGAGCCACACAGCCGCGCAGCAGGTGGTACAACGTGACTTTAGGAATGCTTTGTGGCAAGCTGGCCTGAAGCATTTGCTCGGCCAAACGGCTAAGGGATTTCAGGAAAATAGATGGCTTATGCAGACGCTGGCAGCAGCAGCAAGTGCAGTGGGTGTGGAGCGTAATGCCTTGCTCACTTCATTGGTAGCAGCCAGTACGCTATTAACAGCGGGCACGAGTGAAGACAAACGCTTTGTAAAAAAACTCAAAAAGATCCAACAAAGTTGGCATAGGGAAGTGCGCAAGGAAAGCAAGCAGGCCTTACCCGGGCATACTACACTGCGCGAGCTCCACAAGCTGCTAGAACATGGGCTTTCCGCTTTTGGCGAACACAAGGCCAGTGCAGTGGCGCGGCTAGAACAGCATCTCCCCCATCTTCTTGCCGAGCAAGGCAAGGCAGTAAGCAAGATGCTATGGGCACTCCCCAATATTACGTTAGCAGCACGGCGCTTGGTTTATTATTTTGTTGATACCATCACGCAACAGTTTATCGTACTACTAGCACCGCAATCCCACACCGTGCTCCAGCACTATAACACTTGCATAGCCGCCGCACAGATGACGCAGCATCTAGCAACGCTAGATGCGTGCACTTGGAAAAAGCACAACGAGGTGGCTACGCTAAGCTATCTACTCCAAACGAACCCTACTACGCCACTTGATCACGAGCCATTTATCCGCCACTCCCTGGCGCACCTCAGCAGGGAAACAGGCCTATCCCCAATAAGCCTCCAGAAAGCAATGCTAGCCCATCTTTCTCTAACAAATGATGATGAGATAAGAATATTGGTGAAGGCATTGGCACTGGAAACCTTTGGGGAAGAGCCACTATCAGTGGCCG
The DNA here is from genome assembly GCA_905479855.1 of uncultured Cytophagales bacterium. Classification (GTDB taxonomy): domain Bacteria; phylum Bacteroidota; class Bacteroidia; order Cytophagales; family Amoebophilaceae; genus UBA8403. Next base: position 1,804 of record CAJQOF010000145.1, on the reverse strand, counting down.
CCAAGGTAGAAGATGTCTATAAAGTGAGCGAAGAAAAAGAAGAAGCCAAAGAGGAAGGAGGAGCAGAGGACTTAGCACCAGAAGAAGAGATTAAGATCTATTTGAAAAATGGGGGCATTGTTTTCTTATGGCCCTTTCTGGAGCAATTATTCACAGAACAAGGGCTCATGGAAAAGCATGAATTCTTGGGCCAGATAGCTACCAGCAACGCTGTGCATGCTGTGCAATATATGGCCACAGCGGCGGTGCAGACTTCGGAATTTAGATTGGTGCTGAATAAACTGCTATGCGGGGTAGCTTATGATGATGTGATAGCCACTGGGTACCGCACGCAAACGGAGCAGTGCCTACCTGAAGAGCAAGTAGCTAAGAAGACGAAGCGCACTAAAAAGGCGAAACAAGAAGCAACCCAACAACCGGTCGCTCCCTTGCCACCAGAAATAGCCCTATTGCACCAAAACTGCCAGAAGGCCCTGGAGCTGGCTGTGGAGAAATGGGAAAGCTTGGCTATGCTAACACAGTATGAGGAGTACAAAGAGGGGTTTGGTGTGGAGGAGTTTAAAACGTATTTTTTGAACAGGCACAGCATTTTACGGAGGGTTGAAACCAAACAGACATGCTACTGGCACCTAACCTTGCCGCTTGGAGCGTATGATAGTGCAGAGATTCTCCCCCCTTGGCCCATAGAGCGCATACGCCTGCCTTGGATGCAAGAAGATATTGTGGTCTTTTGGCCAGTGGCGTAGCAACACTTTTTTGTTATCCCGAGTTTTATGCTGAGCAGAGCGAAGTACCTGAGGGATCCTAGCCGCTGTCCGGAGTTGGTAACGCCAGACCCTCCTAACACATCCGTCCCAATCCTGAAAAATAGCAGGCCAATCTCCCTTTTTTTGCAAGCACCCCATTGCTATTCCACGCCCATTCCTTAATTATAGCCGACTTCAGGTACTTTCGTGCGGCAAAAACAAAACGGTAAATCTTATGTATACCCAACTCCAAAGATTCATTGGCACCATTCTTCTCGTTAGTATGTTCCTGCAAAGCTGCGCCAGCCCAGAATTCCGGGTACGGGTAGAAGAGGAGACGGCGCCCAGCAGCGTGCAGCTGCGCTCCGACCAACCAAAACCAGAGGAGCGGCCCGCCGTCCATCGTCTCCAGGCAGCAGCCCCTCCGCTTGTCACGCCTGTTATTTCAAATCAGCTCCTCCCTGCTAATAAAGGAGCTTGTGAGAGCCTTCGTTCCACTCAGAACAACAAAAGCAGCACCACCGCAGTCCTTCGTCTTCAGACGAAGGACTGTACCACCTACGGCCCCTTTGGCATAGCCCACGGTAAGCAGGTAACCATCACCCAAGCAACTGGCGGCTGGCAAGCCGCCCTCACCGAGCAGTACGGCCCAGAGACCCTCCTTCAAACCTTGCCCGTGTATTGCAAAGCCCCTATACCCCAAACACTATCGCAACTTATGGGCATGGAGCAGCACCTCTACAAACACCACATCCATCTGCTTGGGGGCAGCAATGGTGCAGCGGTCTATCTGGGTGATATGGGCCTTAAGGGAGGCGGAAAGGGACGTGTGGAGGATAAGTGCTACTTCCCTTATCACGTAGCGGTAGAGCATGACCCCGATAGTAACCACCAGGGCCCTTTGCGTAGAAAGGCACTCCGTGCAGAAGAAGGCTGGCTCACCTTTATGCCAGGTGATGATGGCGACTGGCTTGTTTATGCAGAGTTGCTGCAAAGAACTTTCCCATTGCGCGCGCCTTTTGCCTTATCTCTGACAGCCGATGACTTAATGGATAAAC
>CAJQOF010000144.1 GCA_905479855.1 uncultured Cytophagales bacterium | reverse complement strand
TTCTTTCTTATTCTGCTGGCAGATTGGTTAACTTTCTTTGTGCTATCTGGGTTGGGCGTTGCTTTGGGGTGCCTCTTCTATACGCAAGCAGTGGGGCCCATTACGCTGCAGCTAGACTTTAGCACAGCCTATCTATTGACTTACCAAATTATTTTTGCCACTATTATCGGCCTACTTTTTGGCCGCAGAAAGCAACAAAGCTTTGATACCCTTGCCTCCGAGAAAAAGCGAATAACCATCGAGCACCAAGAAACGCAGGAGGAGCTTGTAGAAAGCCAGCAAGGCAAGGCCAATATGGTGAAAATGGTGGAAAAGGCTGGCATGGAAGACATGTCTTATTTTGCCGAAACCAGCAAGGAGCTGCTAGAAATACTGAGGAATGTAGGCAGCGAAAAGGATGTGGGCGCAGCCTCTTACCTCACCGATTCGCTGGCTGAAGCATCGGCAGCGCTAGACCGGTTTGAGCACCGCGCCATTGGCTACCTGCCCCTAGAGGATGTGCGCCAGATGGATTTGCCCGATCTCTTCAGGGAAGTAGGGGTGGCGCTAGAAGCCAGGGCGCAGAAGGTGGTGTTTCGTATTTCTCCCCTCACCCCCTCGGTACAATGTGATGTAAAGAGCATCAAGAAACTGCTAATTACAAGTGCTGCTTTTGTGCACAAAATGGGAGAGAGCGAGGGGCCCGTGCTCTTGGCAACGGAGCGGACGACACTGGGTTATCAGTTCGACGAAGAGAGCATGGACGAGATCAAGACGGTGGATGCCATATGCTTTACTATTACCACAGCAACACAGTTGCCTAAAGTTCGTAAACGCTACATAGCGCAAATGGATTGGCAGCAGAAGGCAGCGGAGCGGGTGGAAGAGCTACTGCTCCTGCGCAACGAACAGCTCCTAAAAGCGCACTATGGCTACACAGCCATGGAGACCGTGGACGGGGTACTAACGCTCTATTATGTTATTCCAATAAACATCCGCGAAGTGCGGGCCGAGCGCACTGAAATTCCCACCATTAATGGCAGGGGAGATTGGCCCCACGCGGATGACAACTATCCTGGCGCCAATGATCGGGAGGAGGCATTCCTGGAAGAGGTCTGGGCCCGTACCAAGGCGGATCTCCAGGTGGTGGAAAGAGCGATTGAGGTGCTCAAAGATTACCATGGCCCCACCAGGAGAAGCACAGGGGAGCCTTTTTATCTGCACGCCTTGGAGGTGGCCCGCATCGTCATGGACTATACGCAAGATGAAACCACGCTCTTGGCCGCCTTGCTTCACGATACCATCGCGAAGACGCCGCTCACCCCCGAGCAACTCACCACGCTTTTCAACTTCAAGGTGAGCAACATCGTAAAAGCGGCAACCAACATGCTCCTGCGCGAAGAGAGTGCCTATACCATAACACTTACTCCTGTTGAGCATGTGCGTGAAATGGTGAAGAGGAAGGACGAACGGGTGCTCTACATTAAGGTGGCGGACAAGCTGCACGACATGCGCACCTTGCAAGGGGTGTTGATCAGGGAACAGCTGACATTGGTCAATGAAGTGTTATCCTATTATTCTCCCATCGCCCAAGCGCTTGGGATGAAAAAGGTGGTGGAGGAGTTTACGCAAAGAGCGCAGGATGTTTTGGATAGGTTGCGGAATGTTTAGTGGCCGTTAGCCCACGCTCTCCTTGCCGCCACAAGGCCCTATTCTAGACGAACGCCTCTTTACCACCGCAATACGCTCTTGGGGGGCAGGAGAAAGCGCCGCCTTGGCTGGCGACAAATCCTGTGCATGTGTTAGGATTTATTGATCATATACACCCCAAAAAGGATAGTGCCAATGCCCGCATAGTGGTTCCACAGCAAAACTTCGCCATCCAAAAGCCCCCATGCTAGCGCTACTAATGGAATAAAGAAAGCCGCCATACTGGCGAACAAGGCTGAAGTGCTCTTGACTAAGTTGGTGAAAAGCAGATAGGCCACCGCTGAGCAAAAAGCGCCCTGCACCAGCACATATCCCATAGCCCAATAGGCGTTTTCTGCCGTTTGCAGCTTCACTAAGAAGGTTGTTTGTGTAAAAAGCATGATGGCTGCAATGGTGCCTACTAGCAGAAATGCAACACTGGTGATAACGTTGGTATCGAGATCTCCCAGGTAGTGTTTGATTAAATTACCATTAATACCGTAGCAAAGGCAAGCAAGCAGGGGAAGCAGTACATAGTAGTTAAGCGTCCATACAGATGCATGGCCGACAAAGATGAGCAACAAGGTGCCTGCCAAACCTAATACCGACCCTAGTACTTCTCGCTGGGATATACGCCGCTGAAATCCTACCCAACCTACTAGCAATGTAAAAAAGGGCGTTACTGCGTTAAGAGCGCCAATGAGCGCACTATCAAGATGGCGTTGGGCATTGGCAAACAAGAGTGCTGGAAAAAGAGAGCTGAATAAACCTACCAGCAACAGGTGCTTATAATAGCGAAAGGGCAGCTTTTTCAGTTGTGGCAGGGAAAGAGGTAGTAGAAAAATGGCTGCAGAGAAAATGCGCAATGTACCCACTTCTTGCGGAGAAAAAACCTGCAGCGCTCGCTTCATCAAGATAAAGGAACTTCCCCAGATTAAGGATAAAGAGATAAGCAAGAGCCACGCCAATCGTTTTTCGTTCATGTAGTATAGAGGGTTAGCCCGCAAAGGTATGGGAAATCTCTGCAAGTATCTCATGTACCTCCTCCAGCGTAGCCGCTGTTACCAAACGTGTGCGGAACTGTTTGATGCCCTCTATGCCCTTGAAATATTTGGTGTAGTAGCCCCGCATCTCTAGCAAGCCAGTTCGCTCCCCCTTCCACTGCGAAGCATGTTCCAAGTGGCGCTTTATCACCGCAATGCGCTCGTGGGGGCCAGGAGCAGGGAGCGGAGTGCCCGTCTTCATAAAGTGCTTAATCTCCTGAAAGATCCATGGATAGCCAATGCTCGCCCGCCCAATCATAATGCCGTCCACCCCATATTTGTTCCTGTACTCCTGCGCCTTTTGGGGGGTAGTAATGTCACCATTGCCAAAGATGGGGATATGGATAGAGGGATGGTTCTTTACCGCGGCAATGTGCTCCCAGTTGGCCTCTCCCTTGTACATCTGTTGCCTGGTTCTGCCATGAATGGTCAGGGCTTGCACGCCAGCATCCTGCAACCTTTGGGCTACTTCTATGATCTTAATGGTGCTCTCGTCCCACCCAAGACGGGTTTTTACCGTTACAGGCAGCGCAACCCGCTTGACAATCTCGGCCGCCATGGCTTGCATTTTGGGCAAGTCCAAAAGAATACCCGCTCCTGCCCCCCGGCATGCTATTTTTTTCACTGGGCAGCCATAATTAATGTCGATAAGGGCAGGGTTAGCAGCTTCAGCAATGGCCGCTGCTTCCCGCATAGACTCGATTTTCTCCCCATAAATTTGAATGCCTATAGGCCGCTCATAGTCATAAATGTCTAATTTTTGCACACTTTTAGCAGCATCACGAATCAGCCCCTCAGCAGCAATAAACTCCGTATACATCAAGTCCGCCCCTTTTTCCTTGCACAAAGCCCTAAAGGGAGGATCACTCACATCCTCCATGGGCGCCAGCAGTAGCGGGAATTCTCCCAATTGTATGTCTCCAATTTGTACCATAGGTGCAAGCAGTTTTCGCATCAGCTTCAACGCCCAAAGTTAGTACGCATGCCGCTCTCAATAATTTCATCTGCTCAATAGCATGCAAGGTAAAGGTTGGGTTACTTTCGGGTATTTTAGGGTATGTGTTGGTACTTGTGGTGATTTATAGGTGCTTATGGGTATTTGTGGGTATCTGTGAGTATTTATGGATGTTTATGGGTGTTTGTGGGTATGTGTAGGTATTTGTGAGTATTTACAGGTATTTATAGGTACTTATGGGTATTTATGGGTAT
>CAJQOF010000143.1 GCA_905479855.1 uncultured Cytophagales bacterium | reverse complement strand
CCTCACTGGAGAGACGGGCAGTGGCAAGAGCTCGCTCTTAAAAACTTTGTACGCGGACCTCCCACTCAAGTCGGGCGAAGTGCACATAGCAGGTTTTGACCTGGGGAGTATTAAGAGCGCACAACTCCCTTTTCTCCGTAGAAAACTGGGCATTGTTTTCCAGGACTTTCAGCTATTAATGGACAGAAACATAGCGGAGAACCTTTTGTTTGTGCTGCGCGCAATGGGCAGGCAGGATAAATCGGCCATGCGGAAAAAGGTGGAGGAGGTGCTGATGCAGGTTGGCTTAGGCTGGGCTAGCAAAAAGATGCTCCATCAGCTCTCAGGCGGAGAGCAACAGCGCATTGCTATTGCACGGGCATTGCTGAATGATCCATTAATTCTTTTGGCGGACGAACCGACTGGCAATTTGGACCCTGGGGTAGCGCATGATATTCTAGCGCTCTTTCTGGAAATCAACCGCGGAGGAACGGCTGTGTTAATGGCTACCCATAACTACGACCTGGTAGAGAAAAACCCCACTAGGGTACTGAGGTGCCAGAAAGGCGACTTGCTAGACTTTCCTAAGACGGCTGCAGTATTATAATACCCTGCGGTTCTGCCTCGCTTTATTGCTGCTGGGCCTGCCCAAAAGCGCAAGGGGTTTTCCCACTCCAGCCGTGCTGCGTATTTTTGCCCCGCTGCAAAGCCAATAATTCTGCTTAATCATTATTTTAAAGCGTGCCTATGAAGACCGAAGCCCTCCCCCACAATACGCCCCCCACAAGTACTTCCTGCGACACAGTGAGAACACTGGCCCCAAAAATCTCCCCTTCTAAGGAAGGGGGCTCGGGTAAAAACCGCAAGCTTTACCTGGAAAGCTACGGATGCCAGATGAACTTTGCGGATAGTGAGGTGGTGGCGGCGATCATGCAGCAGCAGGGGTTTGACCTCACCGAAGACCATGCGCTAGCGGATGTTATTTTTCTTAATACTTGTGCTATTCGGGACAAGGCGGAGCAAACCATTAGAAAACGGCTAGCCCAATTCAATCAGATTAAAAAAAATAACCCTGAACTCATTATAGGCGTGCTCGGCTGCATGGCAGAGCGGCTAAAAATGAAGTTGCTAGAAGAGGAGAAAACCGTGGACCTGGTGGCGGGGCCAGATGCTTATCGCGATCTTCCCCAACTGGTACAAAAAGTGGCCAACGGCCACAAAGCGGTAAACACCTTGCTCTCTAGAGAAGAGACTTATGCAGACATTTGCCCGGTGAGGCTTGGTGCCAATAAGGTCACTGCTTTTATTTCCATTATGCGGGGGTGCGACAATATGTGCTCTTTTTGTGTAGTGCCCTTTACGCGCGGCCGAGAGCGTAGCAGAACGCCGCAGTCTATTCTACAAGAAGCGAAAACCCTCTTCCAACAAGGGTACAGAGAAGTGACCCTCCTGGGCCAAAACGTAGATTCCTACAAGTGGTCGCCCACAGCAACGCCAAAGGACAAGGCAACTATTGCGGAAAGTGAGGCTGAAGATGTGGTCAACTTTGCGCAACTGCTGGCCCAAGTGGCAGAAGTGCACCCAAACTTGCGGGTCCGTTTTTCTACTTCGCACCCTAAGGACATGACGGACGATGTTTTGCACACAATGAAGGCGTATGCCAACATTTGCAAGTCTATCCATCTGCCTGTGCAGAGCGGCAATAGCCGAATATTGGAGAAGATGAACCGAACGTATGACAGGGATTGGTATTTGCAGAGGGTTGAAGCCATAAAGCGTATTCTCGGTGAGGCATGTGCGATTTCTTCTGACATGATTGTTGGGTTTTGCTCAGAAACAGAAGCGGATCACCAGGATACGCTTTCGCTGATGGATTGGGTGCAGTATGATTTTTCATACATGTTTTACTATTCAGAACGGCCGGGCACTTTGGCAGCCAGAAAGTACAAGGATGATGTTCCCCTGGCTGTAAAGCAGCGTAGACTGGATGAGATTATTGCCAAGCAGCGGGCGCATTCACTGGCCAAGAACCAAGAGGCCATAGGCAAAGAGTATGCAGTACTGGTGGAGGGGCCCTCAAAACGCTCTGCCGAGTTTCTCCAGGGCAGAAATAGTGCCAACAAGGTGGTGGTCTTCCCCAAAGGGACTTGCCAAAAAGGGGAGTACATTGCGGTACGTATTAGGGACTGCACAGCGGGCACTTTGTTGGGGGAGGTAGTGGGCAAAGAAGACATTTAGTACGATGTACGAAGAAAAAATACAACATACCAAGCAGCAGTTTGCCATTATTGGCAATGCCCCGGCCCTGAATCGTGCGGTAGAGATTGCTATGCAAGTGGCGCCCACAGCCATGACGGTGCTCATTTTCGGAGAAAATGGAAGCGGCAAGGAGTCATTTTCTAAAATTATTCATAGCCTGAGCCCTTACAAGCACGGCCAGTTTATTGCCATCAACTGTGGGGCTATTCCCGAAGGCACCATCGACTCTGAGCTCTTTGGTCACAAGAAAGGAGCTTTCACCGGCGCTACGGAGGAACGCAAGGGTTATTTTGAGGAGGCGGATGGGGGCACGATCTTTCTGGATGAAATTGCCGAACTCCCTTTAACCACGCAGGCCAGGCTCTTGCGTGTGCTAGAGTACGGCGAATTTATCAAGGTAGGCTCTTCTAAGATCCAAAAGGCGCAACTTAGGGTGCTTGCTGCTACCAACATCGATTTGCTGGAGGCGGTGCACAAGGGGAAGTTTAGAGAAGATCTTTATTATCGCCTCAACACTGTTCCGCTCCGCATTCCACCACTGAGAGAGAGAGGCAGAGACATCACCATCCTCTTCCGCAAGTTTGCTACAGACTTTGCTGACCGCTACCATGTTAAACCACTCCAGCTTACCGAAGAAGCAGAGAAAACTTTGTTGGCCTATCACTTCCCCGGCAATATCCGGCAGCTCAAGAACTTGGCAGAACAGCTATCTGCCTTGGAGGTAAGTAGAGACATTTCCCAGGAAACACTGGTACAATATTTGCCGCCACCACGCTCAAGCTTGCCCGTGCTCTACCAAGGAGCGGCGGCCAGTGAAAATCAGCAGGAACGGGAAATTCTCTACAAGGTCCTCTTTGAGATGCAAAAAGAGATGCACGAGCTGAAAGGGCTTGTCTTTGAACTGCTCACTACCGATGACGCAGCGGGAAAGCAACTTGCCAAGGAGCATGCCCTGCTCTTCCAAAATATTACGCCCGACAACAACGCAGCAGCGGCAGCAATGCAAGTGATTCCACCCTCTTCACCAACAGACAAAATATTTACTTACAAAGACGAGGAGGTACCGGAGGAGGAGGATTTATCCATTGATACAAAAGAACGGGTGCTCATCAAAAAAGCGCTAGAACGGCACCAGCAGAGGCGCAAGGAGGCTGCCAATACTTTGGGTATCTCGGAAAGAACTTTATACAGAAAAATCAAACAATATGACCTGGACTAGGCTTACTGCTACTATTTTGTTGTTCATTCCCTTGCAGGGATGTGGCATTTATTCATTCTCAGGTACTTCCCTGCCACCAGAAGTAAAGACTTTCTCGTTGCGATTCCAGTCCAGTATTGCGCTGGGCCCTCCCGACCTGGTAGAAAAGTTTACGCAAACGCTGGGCGAGGAGCTGGTGCAACGTTCTCCCCTAAAGCAGGTGGAAACAAAAGGGGATTTGCAGCTAGAGGGCATTATTAAGCAGTTCAAGTATGTTTCCATGGCGCCCAGCAAGGGTGGCAGCAAAGAGGAAGAAAACGAGCAGGCTTCTATTGATCGCCTTACCATTGAGGTGCAAGTGAATTACATTAATCCTCATGACAAAGAAGCTTCTTTTAGCAAAAAGACATTCTCTCAGTACGCAGATATGTCTGCTGACGCCAGTAGGGATTCAGAGGAGCTAGCGCTTATCACATCGATTTTCAGCAAGCTTGCCAAGGATATCTTTAACGAAACGCTGGCTAGTTGGTAGCCTTGCTTATAGAAGCACTACAGATCTTATAGAAGCACTACAGAATGCCTATGCAAGCCGAACAACTTTTAACACTCTTTGCCAACCCCCACAATATCACCCCTAAGGATGTAACGGCCTTAACGGAC
>CAJQOF010000142.1 GCA_905479855.1 uncultured Cytophagales bacterium | reverse complement strand
AGGAGGGGATATTTTTATCGAAAAAGCCCGCCCCAAATAAGTTCGCGCTTACATCAACCGTTGTACCCGCATTAAACATTGCGTTGATGCCGCACTTGCTGTGGTCACCCATGAACAGCCCACAAAATTGCATCCCTGTGCTAGCAAAGGTCCCCTGTTGTTCATCCCAAGCCTTAACCTCACCATAATCGTTGCGCAAGTTAGACGTGTTGGTGCCTGCGCCCAGGTTGCACCATTCACCAATCACGGAATTACCCATGTAACCATCGTGCGCTTTGTTGGTGTAGCCAAAGATGACTGAGTTGCTCACCTCCCCCCCCACCTTGGCGTGGGGGCCTACGGTAGTGGCATTGCTAATTCTAGCCCCTGCACTAATGGTGGCGTGCTCGCCAATGGCAACGGGCCCCTTGATGATGGCTCCTTCTTGGATGATGCTGTTCTTACCCAGATAAATGGGGCCTGATTGAGCATTGAGAATGGCTGCCGTAATCGAGACACCTTCTTCCAAGAAAATATCACCTTCGTTGTAGGCAATGGTGTGTGGGTCTTGAATCTGCTGCGTAGTTTTCTCCTTGGAGAGCCACTGAAGGTCCCTTCTTAGCTCTTGGTTATTAAGGAGGAAGATATCCCAGTTGTTCCGGATTTGTGTGCAAGGCGCTTGGTAAGCTATTGCTTGCAAATTGGGGGAGGAAAAACGGTCGGCTTGGAAACCTTGTAGGGTAGCATTATCACACAGCGCAGCAAGCAACGTGCTGTCTTTAACAAGCTTCTGGTTGCTTTTTAGGGCCCTTATGGCGGCCACAAGCGCATCGTCAGGGAACACCGTGCTGTTAATGCAGAGATTCTCCTCGGCCGCTATGCAGGGGAATTTACGCCGGAGGTAAGGCGTGGTGATAAAAGAATAATCGCCCGTAAAGTAGCGTTTCCACTTCTCTTCGATGGTGCTAATGCCAACTCTTATTTCGGCTAGCGCCCTTGTATAGGAAAAAGGCCTTAGGGAAATTCGCTCCTGTGGCGCATCGAATAGTACAACATTCATAGCTTCCTCAATTCCTACGCGTTCGCTATACCTACTTCTTTCCGTATTTCTGCTTGAATTTCTCTACTCTTCCTGCCGTGTCTATAAACATTTTCTTGCCGGTATAGAAGGGATGGGAGGCGGCACTGATCTCTACTTTGACCAGGGGGTATTCTTTGCCGTCTTCCCACTTAATTACATCTTTTGCGTACATGGTAGAACGCGTGAGGAACTTGACGTCGCTAGACGTGTCTAAAAAAACTACGTCTTTGTATTCCGGGTGGATATTTTTTTTCATAGGTGTTGTTATAGGAGAATAATTTTGCGTGATGTGCCTTTTTGTGCTAGATGTTGCTGGTTATTAAGGGAAATTTTCTGGTTGTATCCGGCTATTGTAGGGCACCTCAGGACGACAAAGATAATGGTGTCCCCACATCAACAACAAGCCTATGCTTTTTCCTCATCTGGTTCAGTAACATCGGCAATGATTCGGCCACAATGTTCACATGTAATGATTCGTTTCTTGGCTTTGATCTCGGATTGCCTTTGGGGAGGCACGCTGCTAAAGCATCCGCTACAAGCTTCATTTTTTACCGTAATAACAGCAAGCTTGTTGCGCACATTGGCACGAATGCGCTCGTAGTTGTCTAGCTGCTCGGCATCCATGTTGGCTTTTACGTCGTTGCGCTTATCGTGCAGTGTTTTCTCGTCTCCTTCGCTTTGCTCTATGAGTGCCTTTAGCTCATCTTGCTTACTCGCCAATACTTGCTTATTCCTCTCTGTAGATGCTTGTATCTTTTCTAACGCTATTTTTTTTGCTTCAATGCGTTCGTAATCACCTTTAATTCTCTTCTCTGTCAGCTGCATTTCCAGCTTTTGCAGGTCCACTTCTTTCGTGATGGCATCATGCTCCCGATTGTTTCGCACGTTCATCTGTTGCTCTTCGTACTTTTTTATCAGCACTTCAGAATCCTTGATGCTAGTGCGGCGGTCAGTAATTTCTTGCTCTAGACTGGCCAGCTCATCTTGCGTACGTTGCAAGCGCACCTGTAGCTGTAGCAGATCATTCTCCAGGGTTTCTACTTCCTTTGGGAGAGCCCCTCTCAGTTTGGTAATACGGTCTAGCCCGCAGTCAACAGCTTGTAAAGCAAGCAGTGCGCCGAGCACTTTTTCAATGTCGTTCTCCATGTATGTCGTTAGTAGTGGTAGTAAATAGGATTGGTTTCAGTCTCACACTCGAGGAGTGCAATACTAGTAAATTTTTCGGACAGTAGTGTATAGATGAGTGTTTTCGTGGCTACTTCGCTCTCGTAGTGGCCTATATCAGCCACTATTATTGTCCCTTCCGCCCCGAAAAAGTCGTGGTATTTAACATCTGCAGTTACCAATGCATCTACCTGCTTGTGGATAGCCTCTTTAATGAGGAAACTACCGGCCCCACCACAGACGGCCACCCGCTTAATGGGCCGATTTATAGGCGCTGTATGCCTAATACAGGGCAGATTCATCTTGCGCTTGAGCATAGCCAAGAATTCTGTGCTACCCAGGGGGTATGGCAACTCTCCTACCATGCCCGCCCCTACGCTGGCGTCTAGGTTTTGGATTTTGTGGATGTAATAGCCCACTTCTTCGTAAGGATGCGTAGTGCGCAGGGCCTGCAGCACGGACGCTTCTAGGTGGGCGGGAAAAACGACTTCTACTCTCCCTTCTTCCATCTTTTGGGGCTGTTCAAGCGTCTCAGCAG
>CAJQOF010000141.1 GCA_905479855.1 uncultured Cytophagales bacterium | reverse complement strand
TGCGCATGGGCAGCATTAAGTGGTAGGCCTGGTTGGCAGTTTGTGTCCACATAAAGTAGGGTACAGTGGAGCTGACGCAACAGAAAAGGCCAAAAAGTAGATAAGGGGCGCCATACTTCTCTATTTTGTTCTTTGAGTATTGAACAATGTTGGCAGGTGTAGGCGCACAGGTGGAGAGCAAATTGAAAAAAGAGCGTGTAGGGTGTAGCTGCAACAGCTCTTCTTTACGTACCCCTTCTCCTATATGCAAGATCACAAATCCCTTATTATGCGCAAAGTGTGTGCCGAAAAAGAAAACACCATTGGTGAATATGCTGATTAAGAGCCCTAGATGTTTAAAGTTTTCTGGCAAGAACAGTTCTGACAACAGAAATGCCAGCAAGGTGAAGGGTAGGGCTGTGTAGAAAGCGCGTTTGTCTGTTTTGAGCCCCATAATACCTGATAGCAGAGGAAACATCAGGATGGGCCCAGTGAAGCCTAATGCGGTAAGCGCAAAACCAAGAATTTCATCGGTGCTAGCACCTGCGCCCACAGTACCTAGGAGAATGGCTAACAGCCCTATAATGAGTGTGCTGGCTTTGGCCCATTTAAGTTCGTTGATGGTTATGTTTCTTCTATCGCAAAGCGGCTTCAGTACATCATGGGTAAAGGTGAGGCCGGAAACATGCAAGTAAGAATCAATGGTAGACATGCTAACGGCTAAAGCACCCGCTATGGCCAGCCCTTTCATGCCTACAGGCAGTAAATTAAGAACAAGATGGGGAAAGACATTGGTAGGCTCTATATTCGGGAATAACACGACTCCAGCGAGACCAATGAGCATAATCACCAAACGCAATGCGGGACTCAGCACAGACATTATTAGGTATTGATTTTTGAGGTGGCTGGGGCTCTTTCCCATAAGTAGACGCTGGATGATAGCAGGGTCGATCATGCCAGCCGGTAGGATGCTCCACATCAAAAACAGCGTGAAGTAAAGAGAGGATTTTTCGTGGCTAATAATTTTAAACTTATCTATAGGAACTTGTAGAAATAACTCTTTTATGCCTCCTACCTGCCCTACGGCAATTGTGGCAGTGATAGGAATGATGACGATAAGCACGAGGAATTGCAATACATCAGTCGCGGTAACTGCCTTGATACCACCACGTGCTGAGTATAACGCCAATGTGCCTCCGCCTATCATTACACCCCAATTAGCGGGGATTCCAAGGAGTGCCTCAAATACAATGCCCAATACAATGATCTCCATGGTGGCAATAGAAATAGAGGTCAAGAGCCCTAATACGCCCGCGATAATCTTACTATCCGTCCCATAGAAATGTTCCATTAGGTCCCCCATGCTAATGCACTTGGTAAACTGGGCGACTTTAGGCGCTATAAAAAATGCCCTAATAAGAAATGCTATAATGAGACCCGAAAGTGCCGCTGTAATTATAATCCCATTTGAAAAAACCTGTGCCACTCCATTAACAAGGCTAGCACCCGCAAAATTGGTGGCCATGTAGGTGAGCACCAGCGTCCCCGTGCCGTACCTTTTCTTCGCCACCGCATAATCCTCCATGTCCTTAATGCCCCTACCCGCCCAAAGCCCCACGATAAGTGTGATGAGTAAGAAAACCCCCACTATAATATGGTCTACACTGACTAAATAATCATTCATAAGCATTGCCCTTCTTGCATTATCTGAAAATCTTCACCGGCACGAATATGGGGTAGGTAAAGTAAAAAAACAATGCAGCGGCGTTGAATATTCCACCCTCAATGGCTGGGGTGGATGATGCAAGCCTTATTCGGGGCGATATATGGATGCTTTTGTGGCGTTTTCTCGCATTGTTTGCCCCACAATGTGTAAATTTGTCTTTTACTGTTAAATACAATAAATATGGCGACCGGCGTACAAGAAAACATTATCCCCATCAACATAGAAGATGAAATGAGAGGGGCCTACATCGACTACTCGATGTCGGTGATCGTTTCTAGAGCACTTCCCGACGTACGCGATGGCCTAAAGCCTGTGCACAGAAGAGTGCTGTATGGCATGCATCAGCTAGGGTTTGGCCACAACAAACCCTTTAAGAAATCCGCCAGGATTGTGGGGGAAGTGCTTGGTAAGTACCACCCCCATGGGGACACCTCTGTCTATGATGCCATGGTGAGGATGGCCCAAGAGTGGTCATTGCGCTACCCAGTGGTCGATGGCCAAGGAAACTTCGGTTCTGTGGATGGGGATTCTCCGGCCGCCATGCGGTACACAGAAGCACGGCTAGCACGGCCAGGGGAGGAGCTACTAACAGACATTAACAAGGACACGATTGATTTTCGCCCCAACTTTGATGACTCCCTGGAGGAACCAGTGGTGTTGCCTGCAAGGCTCCCTAACTTGCTTATCAATGGCGCTTCGGGTATTGCTGTGGGCATGGCGACGAATATGCCGCCACATAACCTTACGGAGGTGATTAATGGTGTGGTTGCTTACATCGATGACAACGACATTACTATCGAGGGATTGATGCACCACATTACAGCGCCGGATTTCCCTACTGGCGCTATTATCTACGGTTACCAAGGCATCAAGGAGGCCTACGAAACCGGAAGAGGAAGGGTAATGATGCGGGCGCAGGCAGATATTGAGACCATGGCATCGGGTCGAGAGCAAATCATCGTCACCGAGATCCCCTACATGGTCAACAAGTCGGCCATGATAGAAAAAACAGCCCAACTTGTCAATGAGAAAAAAATAGAAGGTATCTCGGACATCAGGGATGAGTCTGACCGAGACGGCATGCGCATTGTGTATGAGCTCAAGAAAGATGCCATCGCCAATGTGGTGCTCAATAACCTCTACAAACAGACATCCCTGCAAACCTCTTTTGGGGTGAACAACATTGCGCTGGTAGCGGGTAGGCCACAGCTCCTTAGCCTAAAGGAAATGATACGGCACTTTGTGGAGCATCGGCACGAGGTGCTTACCAGAAAGACAAAGTATGAGCTAAGGCAGGCAGAGAAGAAGATACATATCCTAGAAGGCTACTTGATTGCCTTGGACAATCTGGACAGCATTATTAAGCTGATTCGTGCCGCCAAAGATCCGGAAGTAGCCAAGAAGGGGTTGATGGAGGGGTACAAGTTGAGTGAGGCGCAGGCCAAAGCTATTCTAGAAATGCGGCTGCAGCGCCTTACTGGCCTGGAGCGGGAGAAGATTGTGCGGGAATATGAAGAGATAAAGCAGCTTATTGAGCGGCTCAAGGAAATCCTGGCCAATGTGGTACTGCGTATGCAACTCATTAAGGAAGATCTGCAAGAGCTAAAGGAGCGCTACGGGGATGAGCGGCGCACTATTATTGAGCATAATGCGGATGAGCTGACCATAGAGGATATGATTCCTGATGAGGAGATGGTGATTACGATCTCTAATGAGGGCTACATTAAAAGAACACCCTTGGTGGAATATAGAACGCAGGGACGTGGCGGGGTAGGTGCTCGGGGCGCTTCTACCAAGCAAAACGACTTTACCGCGCACTTGTTTGTGGCTTCGGCACACAACTACTTGCTCATCTTTACGGAGTTTGGCAAGGTGTATTGGAAGAAAGTATATACCCTACCAGAAGCGGGAAAAACTGCCAAGGGTAGGGCCATCCAAAATCTGATTAACATCATGCCGGGTGACCAGGTAAGGAGTGTGATTAGAATAAAGAGCCTCACGGACGCAGATTATGTAGATAACCACTACGTGATCATGTGTACCGAGCGAGGCACCATCAAGAAAACTAGCTTAGAGTCCTATTCTAGGCCACGCACCAATGGTATTCATGCCATCCGCATTAACGAAGGAGATAGGCTGCTCGAGGTGAAACTGACCGAAGGAAATAGCCATATTATCATGGCCTTGCGGTCAGGACGCGCCATTCGCTTCCATGAACAAGACGTGCGCGCTATGGGCCGCGTGGCTGCCGGCGTGCGAGGCATTACGCTGGGCGGGGAAGATGATAAGGTGGTAGGGCTCGTAAGCACCTCCCAAGCCGAGGATGATCTTCTGGTGGTCTCCGAAAAAGGATATGGCAAGCGCTCTGCTGTAGAAGACTATCGCATTATCAAACGTGGAGGGAAGGGGGTAAAGACACTCCAAATAACAGAAAAGACTGGCAAGCTAGTGGCTATTAAAGCCGTAACAGACAGCGATGAGCTCATGATCATCAATAAATCAGGCATTACCATCCGTATGGCCGTGGCAGACTTGCGCGTGATGGGCCGGGCCACACAAGGCGTGCGCTTAATCAAGCTGGACAAAGAAGATGAGATTTCTTCGGTGGCTAAAGTTGAGGTTGGTGCCATAAGCGATCCGGAGCAGGTAGCGCCTGATGATGGGGTGAGTGATGCACCCGTGGAGGGCTAGGACGGCTTGTTGATGGGAAGTTTGTGCGTTTTAGAGGAACTGCCAGGTTGTCCAGCCAACAAAACCGAACGCGCAATATGGATGAAAAAGAAACAAAGATTCCACTTTTCGACATCAAATGCCCCTTTGATGGATTTTATAAGTATGCGTTGGGTATTCCTAGCGTGATGAGAGATTTCTTGAAGGGCGCCAATAAAAGAGGAGATATCCCCAACTGGTATGCTGATGTGTGCTTGGAGCAACTAACAAGCATCAACACTAATTTTATCAGCAAAAAGCTGAGTCAAACCCATGCCGACCTCTTGTTCCGCATGCCAGACCCGGAGCGTGATAGGCCGTGCTACTTCCACAATGAGTGCTCTGGTGAAATAAAAGCAGAGGATCGCGCAAGATTGTACAGGTATCTCGGGAAAATAGTGGAGTATGATCAGCGATATTACCAAAGAAAAGGCGTGGAGAAACTGAAATTCCCGCCGGTCGGGCAGCTTTTTACCTACATTGGTCCCAAGTGCCCACGGGCAGAGAAGATGGAAAAGTGGATCAATGAATCTCAGGGAGTTATTGCCGGCAGCAATGATTGTGTGCGTATGTTGTGCCTCTATCGTTACGATGATGAAGTGTATTTGAAGGACAAAGAGGCAGGGATACCGTTGATCTTGCTAAAACATGCCTATGACAGAACTTTCTTTGAGTTTTTCAAGGCAAACCCAACAATTGCTCGGAAAGTGGGAGAATGGGAACATGCGGAAGTAGCTGAGTGTCTCCTTGGATCATTAGTAAAAACAGAAGCCGAATGCACAGAAATTCTAAAAATGTTTAACTTTGTCCCCGACAAAATTGAAAAATATATGCTTGGACCAGTAAACCCTATAATTGACGAAGTAAGGCAAGAAGCGAGAAAAACAGTGGTGGAAGAGATAGAGCGCCGCATGCGTTTATGCGGGTTGGATGACAGTCTTATCCGTAGTATACTGCCCACCATGCCAGCCTTTTCTTGATGGATATTAGTGGGAGATTTGCAGTATCCGGAAGCGGCCATATGCAATTCGAATGCCTACTCCCAATCGCTTAAAAAGGGCCATTTAGGCCCCAAGGCCTTGTTGTTCACAGCAGTAAGCAGGAGTCACCCAACAGCGATGAGCAGGTATCCTTTCTGGCGTCCTTCGGTATTCTGAACGACCTCTCACCAACCAAAAAAGAAATAGCCATGATGCACTGGACTGGTAGTTGGGCCGATAAAATAAGAGAGGAAGGAAGGGAGGCAAGAAGGAAGGCAAGAAGTTGCTTTTAGAATGCACCAAAGAGGTTTTGATAATGCCACAATAGCAGATGCGGTAGGGTGGGATATCCCAAGAGTGCAGGGCATGTTCGTTTAAGTGAAAGAGACAAAAACGTGGCCTGCGAATAACATAACGCTGCTATGTGGGCTGTTCCCGACTGCATCTTGCTGTTGCCATCCATGAAGCACAACATTGGGAGCAGCCCAAATGAAGCCGGAAAATTTATGCTAGGACCAATACAACCAGTATTTAAACCCTAACTCCGACGGAATTTACATATTATATTGGCGTTGTTGCATCATCGGTTTATGCCTCTTAGGGCACTTTTTCACCGAAGATTTTCATCACAAAGTGCGTTTAAGTGCTGTAAATGGCGTTTTGTTGATTATTTGCGGAACAACGCCTATTACATTCAAAAAAACATGGCTTAAACTCTAAATTGGCAATAAATACGGTTTGGCCGAGTATTGGCAGCAACTTTTAACCGAAGCTCCCGGAAAAACGGAGACAGAGATCGTTCAGTACAATACCGATGTACACCA
>CAJQOF010000140.1 GCA_905479855.1 uncultured Cytophagales bacterium | reverse complement strand
AGCACGACATCTTTCAACGCAGCATACAGCACCGGGAAGGGTTGCCTCATTTTACCTTCTACGAAGGTCCACCCTCGGCCAACGGCAAGCCGGGCATTCACCATGTGCTTTCGCGCACCATCAAGGATATCTTTTGCCGCTACAGGACGCAGCAAGGCTTCCAGGTGCACCGCAAGGGGGGGTGGGATACGCACGGGCTGCCGGTGGAGCTGGCTGTGGAGAAGCAGCTGGCCATTACCAAGGAGGACATTGGCAGCAAGATTAGTGTGGAGGACTATAACGCGCAGTGCCGGCAAACGGTGTTGCAGTACAAGGAGCAGTGGGACGCGCTAACGGAGCAGATGGGTTATTGGTTGGATACGGAAAATCCTTACGTGACTTGCGACCGCGACTATATGGAGTCGGTGTGGCACTTGCTGAAGTTGCTCTACAACAAAGAGCTGCTCTATAAAGGCTACTCCGTTCAGCCTTACTCGCCGGCTGCTGGCACGGGCCTAAGTGCCCATGAGCTGAACCAACCGGGGTGCTACAAGCAGGTCAAGGATACCTCGATTGTGGCGCAGTTTCAACTAGAGGGCACAGCGCAGGACTACTTCTTGGCTTGGACCACCACACCGTGGACGTTGCCGGCGAACAGCGCTTTGGCGGTGGGGGAACAGATGGACTATGTAAAAGTGCGCACCTTTAACCCCTATACCTACCTGCCGGTGCAAGTGATCCTGGCGAAAGCGGCACTGCAGCGCTACTTTCCCACAGAGGAGGCCACCGGAACCACTGCTTTCGACCAATACCAGCCAGCCGATACATCCATCCCATGGAAGATGGTAGCCCATTACAAAGGAAAAGACCTTATTGGAAAAACATATACCCAACTCCTCCCCTATGTAACGCCCAGTACCCCCGCTTTCCGCGTTATTGCCGGCAGCTTTGTCACTACAGAAGAGGGCACAGGCATCGTGCACATTGCCCCTACCTTTGGCGCGGATGATATGCGTGCAGCACAGCTAGCCGGTATCCCCCCCATCACTGTGCAGCGTGGCGCCGACACGGCGCTGCCTATTGTAGACCGCCAAGGGCGCTTTGTGGATGAGATAACCGACTTTGCCGGAGCATATGTGAAGGATGGCTATGCCCCCATGGAACTAACCCAGCAGCCCAACTACAAGCCGGTGGATGTGCGGTTGGCCATTAAGCTGAAAGAGGAGAACAAGGCTTTCTTAGTGGCTAAGTATGAGCACAGCTACCCCCACTGCTGGCGCACGGACAAGCCGATCTTGTACTATCCGCTGGATGCTTGGTTTGTGAAGACGACGGCATGTAAGGAGCGGCTTATTGAATTGAACAAAACCATTGCGTGGCAACCTACTGCCACAGGAGTGGGTAGGTTTGGGCAATGGTTGGAGAATTTGGTGGACTGGAACTTAAGCAGAGACCGGTATTGGGGCACGCCTTTGCCTATTTGGCGCACCAAAGATCAGCAAGAAGAAATCTGCATTGGCTCGCTGAAAGAGCTGAACAGGGAGGTGGAGAAAGCGATAGCCGCGGGCTTGATGGACAAGCCTTTGCCGGAGGACATTGACTTGCACCGCCCTTATGTAGACGATATTGTGCTGGTAAGCGCCAAGGGGAAGGCGATGCACCGCGAGACTGATTTGGTGGATGTTTGGTTTGATTCTGGCGCAATGCCCTATGCGCAGTGGCACTTGCCTTTTGAGAACGAAGGGGCACTCAATGACCATTTCCCGGCGGACTTTATTGCCGAAGGTATGGACCAAACGCGTGGGTGGTTCTTTACCCTCCATGTAATCTCTGTGCTGCTGCAGGACAAGGTGGCTTTTAAGAGTGTGGTTGCCAATGGGTTGGTGTTAGACAAAAAAGGCAACAAGATGTCTAAGCGGTTGGGCAATACTGTCGATCCCTTTGCAATAATGTCTGAGCATGGGCCAGATGCGTTGCGCTGGTACATGATCGCCAATGCCAACCCCTGGGAAAATCTCAAGTTTGACCCGCAGGGACCTGTAGAAGTGACGCGCCGTTTCTTCTCTACCCTGCACAACACCTATGGCTTCTTTGCACTGTATGCCAACATCGATCAGTTTAACAACGCAGAAAAGCAGGTGCTCCACCAAGATAGACCAGAGATTGACCGGTGGATTCTTTCCCGATTGCATAGCCTTATTCGGTTTGTGGACGAGGCGTATAAGGCGTACGAGCCTACCCATGCCGCACGGGCCATCCAGGATTTTGTGGTGGATGATTTGAGCAACTGGTACGTGCGGCTGAACCGAAAGCGCTTTTGGAAGAGCCAGCATGGACCTGATAAGTTGGCCGCCTACCAAACGCTCCATACATGCTTGGATGAAGTTACCAAGCTAGCAGCGCCCATTGCGCCTTTCTACGCCGAGCAGCTCTACCACGCCTTGCATCCCGGCATTCACCGAACAGAAGTTCCTTCTGTGCACATGACGGACTTTCCGTTGGCGGCTAGCGAGGCCATTGATGAACTTTTGGAGCACAAAATGGAGCAGACGCAGAAGATTGTCTCACTCGCCCATGCCCTGCGCAAGAAACACCAGCTCAAAGTGCGGCAGCCACTGGGGAGGTTGCTGATTCCCATCACCGATGCGGCTACCCAAAAGGGCATTGCTTCGCTAGAGGGGTTAATTAAGGCGGAGGTGAATGTGAAGGCGATAGACTATATGGACGACACCGCCAACGTGGTGACGAAGCGCATAAAGCCCAATTTCAAGGCCTTGGGGCAACGTTATGGTGCACAGATGAAGGAGATTACGCAGGCGATTGGCCTGCTGGGGCAGGAGGAAATTACCCAGCTAGAACAGGGAATGGGAATAGCGCTTAGTTTGGAGGATAAAAACAGCGAAATAACCTTGACATTAGAAGATGTGCTCATTACTTCAGAAGACATCCCGGGCTGGGCGGTGGCCAACGAGGGCGAGATCACCGTGGCGCTGGACATTACCCTAGATGATGCGCTGCGCCAAGAGGGCATTGCCAGAGAGCTGGTCAATCGGCTACAAAACCTACGCAAAGAGGAGGGATTGGCTGTCCAGGATAAGATTGAGATTACGTTGGCCCCTGGCCACCCGCTGGTGAAGGAGGCTGTGCACCAATACGAAACCTACATTAAGCACGAGACGCAAGCGTTGGTGATGCGGGTGGTGGAGGAGGTGCGTAGTGGCAAACTACGCACAGAAGAAGAGGTGTGTAGTAAAAAACTACACACAACAGATAGTAGCAAACTACACACAGCAACGTTTGATATCGATGGGTATGTGGTGGCAGCGCAGATAGTTGTTAGTGAGCAGTGATGAGGTATCCCCTAAACCTTATTATACACCATTTGCACCACCTTGCCAGAAAAGGCTACCCCCAGATGCAGCCACTTGGTGACATGCGCTGCCTCCGCCATGTGTTGGTAGCCCCGGTCTTCTATCTGCTTCAGTGCCTCTTCGGCCACTTGGGTAAGGTGCTCATCATCACTATTATCTGTGCGCTTTAGCTCAAAAATGATGCCGCTAGCATTACTATTGCCGTCTTTGGGTAGCAACGCAATATCATACCGCCCTGTGCCCGCTTCGCGGTTAGAGCGAATCGTGTACTCCCCATGCAGGTAAAGCACCAACCCCAGCAGCAAACCATGATAGAACTGCTCAGGCGTGCGCCCCCCAGTATCGTAGTAGCTAAGGATATTATAGGCTATCTCCTGCAGCGCCTCCTTAAAGGCCTCCATCTTTCCTGTTTTAAGAGCATCTAAACTCTCCCTCAGCCAACTGTCGTCGGTAGTAGCAGAAAGCCACGATGTAATGACATCGTCATATACGCAATAGACCTCTTTGTTGGGTATGCGTAATGTGTAAACTGGTTTTCTAGCCCCCTCAGCAATTGGGTTGCATGTGGCATTGAGGTAGCCTGACATATAGAGCAAAGAGAGTGCAGCAGCGCCATCGGTCTCTAGCTGGTTAAAATTGAGGTGCGGATTAATGAATGCGGTCACTGCTTTACCCTGCAAAAGATTACTGAAATGTTTTTGTAAGCTAGCATTATTTCTCGTAACAATTTGGCGCACGAGTTTGTCTTCGGACATATTAACCCAATAGGGCACTGTGCGCCCCTTTCTGGAAAGGCAAGAGATAATAGACCAGGGGTTGTAGAGCACAATGTCTTCTACATAATAGCCATTGTACCATTCCTTAATTTTTTCGAGATCAACAGGAACGGCCAGTCTACTAAAGAGTTCCGCTACCTCCTGCGCTGTAAAGCCAAAGTACTCAGCATATTCAGGGTCCAAGAAAGTGAACACTCCTGGATTATTGAACTTAGAAAAGATGCTCTCCTTGGCCACACGCAAGATCCCCGTTACAATGCCCTTATGCAGGTAGTTGTTATCCTTTAACGAATTGCTCAGAAACTCAGGCATGAAGTCTACCATTTCTTGGTAGTAGCCTTTTCCTTCACTGAAATAGCCTGCATGAATAGGCGCATCGTACTCATCAAACAATACAATCGTATGTTTACCGTGGTACTTGTGCAGCCATCTTGTTAGCCTGTGAATGCTGTCCTCAACCTCACTTTGCGTAGCAGTTTCTTCAGTAATGCGTTGGAAAAACTTCTTTTCATTTTCATCGAGTATTCCTTCTGCAGTCAACAAGTAAGCAAATTCACGATAACACTTGGCTACTAAGCCTGCCATCTTACCATAAGCTGTGGCAAAGTCCTTTCCGTTGACACTTTTAAGCGTGATAAAAATGACAGGATACTGCCCCTGTTCCTGCCAATACTCCTCCCCTGCTTCCCGAATCTTGAGCCCATCAAAGAGCTGCGCACTGTGTGCTTCGTTGCAAGAGAAAAAGTATTTGAGCATAGAGAGGTTTAGGGTCTTGCCAAAGCGACGTGGCCGGGTAATCAGTGTCACCTCTTCACCTCTATCAATAATATCACGAATGAACAGACTTTTATCTACATACGTATTGTTGAGATTGGTGCGCAACTTGCTGAAGTCGCTTACGCCAATGGGCATTCTTAAAGCCATAAATATTAGATTTTGGGGTGGTTTAATCGTGGGTGAAAAGTTACACTATCTGGCAAAGGGAAGGCGCCTCTTTTTACACTGAACCGTCCTGGCAGGGCCTTAAACAAGGAATTACGCGTGTCTGCTAGACTTTGGCATGCACCATTTGCACCGCCTTGCCAGAAAAGGCGATCCCCAGATGCAGCCACTTGGTGACATCCGCTGCCTCCGCCATGCGGTGGTAGCCCTTCTCTTTTATCTGCTGTAGCGCCTCCCCGGCCACTTGGGTAAGGTGCTCATCATCACTGTTATCTGTGCGCTTTAGCTCAAAAATGATGCCGCTAACATTACTATTGCCGTCTTTCGGTAGCAACGCAATATCATACCGCCCTGTGCCCGCTTCGCGGTTAGAGCGAATGGTGTACTCCCCATGAAGGTAAAGCACCAGCCCCAGCAGCAAGCCATGATAAAACTGCTCAGGAGTGCGCCCGCCTGCATCGTGACAGCTTAGAATGTTGTAGGCGATCTCTTGTAATGCTGCTTTAAAGGGCTCCATCCTACCTGCTTTCAAGTCCTCCAAGCAGGCAATAAGCCATTTGCTTTTATGCTTACCGGATAGCCAACCAAAGATGATATGTTTGTAAACGCTACGCACTTCCTTGTTGGGGATACGTACGGTGTAGTTCATTTCATCTGTTATGTCGTCATATTTCGGATTCAGTGCGTTAAGATAGCCTGACATGTAGAGCAAAGAGAGTGCGGCATCACAATTCTCTTCTAGTTCGTTAAAGTTGAGGTAAGGGTTGATAAATGTAGTAATCTCCTTTCCTTGCATAAGGGCGGTAAAATCCTCCTGTAAGTCCACTTCGTTTCTTTTGATTATCTGTTGTATAAGCTTATTCTCAGACATGTTAATCCAATAGGGCACTGTGCGTCCTTTTCTAGAAAGGCAAGAGATGATAGACCAGGGGTTGTAGAGAACAAGGTCTTCTACATAATAGCCATTGTACCATGCTTTTACCTCGTTGAGGTCAACTGGTACATCTAGTTGGCTAAAGAGTGCGGCTACCTCCTCTTCTGTAAAGCCAAAGTATTCAGCGTACTCAGGATCTAAAAAGGTAAACACTGCTGGATTATTGAACTGAGAGAAGATACTTTCCTTTGCTACGCGCAAGATGCCTGTAACGATCCCCTTGTGCATATACTTGTTGTCTTTCAGTGAGTTGCTCAAAAACTCACGCATGAAGTTTACCATCTTTTTGTAGTAGCCCTCCCCTTCACTGAAATAACCTGCATGAATAGGGGCATCGTACTCATCAAACAATACAATCGTATTTTTACCGTGGTACTTGTGCAGCCATCTTGTTAGCCTGTGAATGCTGTTCTCAACCTCACTTTGCGTAGCAGTTTCTTCAGTAATGCGTTGGAAAAACTTCTTTTCATTTTCATCGAGTATCCCTTCGGCAGTCAACAAGTAAGCAAATTCACGATAACATTCAGCTAACAAACCCGCTATTTTATCATAAGCTGTGGAAAAGTCTTTGCCATTTGCGCTTTTGAGTGTGATGAAAACGACAGGATACTGCCCCTGTTCCTGCCAATAGTCACCCCCTGCTTCCCGAATTTTGAGCCCATCAAAGAGCTGCGCACTGTTCTCCTCGTTACAAGAGAAAAAGTATTTGAGCATGGAGAGGTTTAGCGTCTTGCCAAAACGACGTGGCCGGGTGATCAGCGTCACCGCATCGGCTCTGTCAAGGATGTCACGAATGAATAGACTTTTGTCAACGTACGTAGCAAGATTCATACGCAAATTCTTGAAGTCACTCTCCCCAATGGGCATTCTTAGAAGCATGGTCAGCAGGTTTTAGGTGTACAATAGCAGGCGCAAAGTTACACTATTTGGCAAAGGAAAAGTGCTCTACCGAAACTGCACCGCCCTAACAGGCTTCAGCCGAACAATGAGCACAATAGAGAGGAATAGCACGCTACTCACCACCGCCAGGGTCAAGAGATTAAGGCCCAAGACAACGGCCCAATCCCAGCCGATGGGCACATGGTTGACGTAGTAGTAGGTTGGGTTTAAGGGGATAAGCTGATAACGCTGCTGCAAGGCAGAGAAGCCGATACCCACCAGGTTACCCCAAGCCATACCCTGGCCCACCATATGGAGATTATTCCAAAACATAATGCGGTGAATTTGCCTATCAGAAGCACCCAGTGTTTTGAGGATACCAATCATCGATGTTCGTTCCATCATCTGGATGAGCACAATAGAGGCCAAGTTGGTGCTTACTACGAGCAGAATGAGCACCATGAAGATCAGGGCATTCTTCCGCACAATCATTAGCCAGTCGAAGATCGCGGCGTATTCGCTCGCCGTTGTAGTTGGCCTCAGGTCATAGTCCAGCCAAGCCCACAACTGCTCCGCAGTTTCCTCCGCTTGCCAAAAGTTATGCAAAAAAACTTCATACCCCCCCACCAGATTCTCGGGCCAATTATTCAGCCGTTGCACAAGTCTTAAATCACAAAAGGCAAGTTTCTCGTCCAGCTCAGAAAGGTACGTGGCATAGAGCCCCACCACCTTGAGCTTTCTGCACCTGGGTGGTTGCTGCATAGCATAAGCCACCACCTCGTCACCCACCTCCACACGCAGCCGGCTGGCCATCTGGGTGCTTAGCACAATGTCATGGCTATAGCCCTCCTGCACAAAATCAATCAGCTGGCCTTCCACCAA
>CAJQOF010000139.1 GCA_905479855.1 uncultured Cytophagales bacterium | reverse complement strand
GGGTAGGGCATACAACGCACGCTGCAATGCCGTTTCATGTTCTTGCAGGTCTTGCGTCAGCTTCTTAATCGATAGCTTCAGGGCAGTTGTTGCCAACTTGGAGGCTGTCGCCTCTTCGTCCTTCCCTTTTTGCATCAGTTGCCCTATCTTCTTCGCATATTGCTTCAGCGCGGCAGCGGCATTGTCCGCTTCCAGTTGCGCGGCTTTGCGTTGCTGGTTAATGGCCAACAGCTCTTCTACTGCTTCGGTTGCATGCGGGAAGCCCCTTTTTGTTAATCCTTGGATGACGTTTGCCTTATTGGCGCTGATGTAATGGATGTCATTCATTGGTGATCAATTATGCGTTATCAATTTTATGGCTATTCCACCTGAGAATGTGGGGTGTTTAAGGCTATGTTTAGCGCGTATTGGCCGATAAACTGGCCTGTTTGTGCGCTAGCAGAGCCGGTATGCCGAATAAGACTCCTCAAAAAACCTTGTGGCTGTGAGGCGGCTAGCAGAAAACACGCTCTAGGGCCTTAGGGCAATTTTTGCAATAAAAAGTAGCAGGTAAACGCGCTACTTTAGCGGCCTGCGAAGGTAGTAGATTTTTACGTGAGTGACTTGCCAAAAGGGGGCTTTTATAAAAAACCAACCCAAAAACTTGATAATGGTGTAACATTGCCCTATCATTGTGCTCCCTAACGGACGGGATTACGCCCCTGTATCGTTGTGTGCCGCCGCTTTTATTTCTCCCAGCAGTCATTCTCTTAGCAACCTATCTAAGAATAACGCTCTTGGTCTTCTGAACACCGTTATCAACCGGCAATCTGTAGTCTATCCTATCTCTGTTTTTACCTAAAATTACACCAAACGTATCAAGAACAACCATGTATAACATCGAAGAACTGAATTCGCAGCCTCTTGCTGCATTGCACGAAATTGCAGCAACACTAAAGGTTAAAAACAGTAACAAACTAGACAAGCAAGAGCTGGTCTATAAAATTCTGGACCAACAGGCGGTAATACCTGAAGCAAAACTTCCCGAAAAGAAAAGATTGGTAGAGGAAGCACCTGCCACAACACAACGTATTGCTTCGCCCCCTACTAGCAATACCGAAAAACCGAAAAAAGAAAATACCACCCCAAGCAGCACGACTGCTCCCAATAAGGCTGCTGCTCCGAATAGGGCTGCTGTTTCGAATAGGGCTGCTGCTCCGGATAAGGCTGTTGCTCCGGATAAGGCAGCTGCTCCGGATAAGGCTGTTGCTCTGGATAAGGCTGCTGCTCCGGATAAAGCTGCTGCTCCGGCAAGAAAAAACAGTGAAAAGCAAAGAGAACCAAGAAAGGACGGCAATAGAGCCAGAAAAGAAAAAGGGGATGATCTGGGTGCAAACTATGTTGTGGAGAGTGATGGGGTACTAGAGATTATGCAAGATGGTTATGGCTTTTTGCGCTCTTCTGATTATAACTACCTGAGTAGCCCGGATGACACGTACGTTTCTCCTTCACAAATCAAGTTGTTTGGCCTTAAGGTGGGCGATACTGTGCAAGGGCAGGTAAGACCGCCTAAGGAGGGGGAGAAGTACTTTGCACTGCTCAAAGTGAGTGCTGTCAATGGGAAAACAACAGACGAGATTAGAGATAGAATTTCCTTTGAACACTTGACCCCTTTGTTCCCTGAAGAGAAGCTAGAGCTCACCAACGGCGCTTCGCAATTTTCTACGCGGATTTTAAGCCTCTTTTCTCCTATTGGTAAAGGACAACGTGGCATGTTGGTGGCACCGCCCAAAACAGGAAAAACAGTATTGCTCAAAGAAATTGCCAATGCCATTGCCAAAAACCATCCGGAAGTATACCTCATTATTTTGCTTATTGGGGAGCGCCCGGAAGAGGTGACAGACATGTCACGCAGCGTGAATGCAGAAGTGGTTGCTTCCACCTTTGACGAACAGCCAGAACGCCACACTAAAGTGGCTAATATGGTCCTAGAAAAAGCAAAGCGTATGGTAGAATGTGGCCACGATGTGGTAATTCTGCTAGATTCTATTACGCGGTTGGCACGGGCTTACAATACGGTGACCCCTTCTTCCGGAAAGATATTATCGGGGGGGGTAGATGCCAATGCGCTCCACAAGCCCAAAAGGTTCTTTGGCGCAGCACGCAACTTAGAGAATGGGGGCTCTCTCACTATTCTGGCTACTGCACTTACTGAAACGGGCTCTAAGATGGATGAGGTAATCTTCGAGGAGTTCAAGGGAACGGGCAACATGGAGCTGCAGCTAGATAGGAAGTTGGCCAATAGGCGCATCTATCCCGCCATTGATATCCCTTCTTCTGGCACACGGCGTGAGGATTTGCTGCTTAGCAAAGAAGCATTATCACGTGTATGGATTCTACGCAAGTTTATGGCCGATATGTCGCCAACCGAGGCGATGGACTTCTTGCTAGAGAAGATGAAGGGTACACGCAACAACGAGGAGTTCTTGATGTCGATGAATGTGTAAGAGGGGGGGGCACTATCGCCCCTTTATGGGGATGCGGTATTGGCACGATGTGAGGAGAGGCTAATTTTTAGCAGATTTGGGTAAAAACCTAAAATCACGTACAGCCTGAGGGCTACCAGTACTTACACTTTGGCCACTGCCACATTTTTATTTAAATACGATGCGTCATTACACAAAAATCTGTACCCCAAAGGCACTTTTTTATAGACCTCAACAAGTGAATAGTAAGGTTATTTCGTTGATAGTAAGCACGTTACTGCAGCGCTGCTGTGCATATTCGTACTTGGGTCACAGATAGACTAAGGCATATACTTCCGTTAACATAACGGCCGCATACGCTTTGGTAAGTAAGTCAGCCCTAGGAACTTCCCCCAAACCTGGAGATAGGTCGGATATGTGGGCGTATTGGTGTACCCCCTTACTACCTTTTTAGCAGGACTTACATCCACTGAAAAGGAAAGGGTAAGAGCCTACCAAAAGCACAAAAAAAAAGCCCAACAAGGCCTCCTTGCGCAACAAAAAAGCTAATCCCCTTTCCTTTATTTATTCATAACCACCTATTCAACGTTCTTCAAGGACGTACCGGTAACATTAGCAATTTTTTCTTTGGGTGAACCCTCTTTATGCATCCCTAAAATGAGCGCACGCGCTCTTTTCGCTTACCCTTCCTTTAATCCCTTTTTCAACCCCTTTTTTTAATCCTTCTTTCCCCCAGCAATTCCCGGAGTAATTCAAAATTTTCGTTTACAGAGCGTAGAAGCTGTTTTTGCCACCTGTTCTACGCGCTAGGTTCGTAGGCTTTTACCATTCCCTGAGGTCTTTTTTTCCCTAAAATCGCATCCTATAACGCAGAAAGGCTGTTTTTTGAGAAACTTGTCGGAAAATTACTCCGGGAATTGCTAGCCACCTACATTCCGCACTTCGGAATCTGCCCATACGGGCCAGAACCGGCGGTTTTTTTGTTTTGAATTTTTTTAATAAAAAGTATTGACTTTTACAAAATGCCCTGAGGCGCTGGGAACAGCATTTTCTACAGAAAATTATTTTTGGGCAATTGCGTCAACTTAAGATCCGGGCCTAAATTTTTTTATGGGAAAGTGCCTTAGGGCTTCTGTTGGGCGATTTTTAAATGTTCTCATTTTTGAACCGAAGTGCGGAAGGTAAGGTAAAAGGTGGAAACCTCCCCGTTACGCAGTAACAAAACCTTGTAATCGAACAAGTTCCCCCCTATCTAAGCCCGTTACCTCTTTTACTAAGTCCAAAGAATAGGCCCTCCTGAACATCTCTTTGGCGGTTTTCCTTATACCTTCTTGTATACCTTCCTGCCTACCTTCCTGTATACCTTCCTGTATACCTTCCTGTATACCTTCCTGCCTACCTTCCTGCCTACCCTCCTGTATACCCTCCTCTCTAATTTTTTTTTCTATTCTTGCTAGTCCACTCATAACGATAGCTGTTTTATTGGCCGCTAATTTAGCAATTCTTTGGTTGACTATTTCAAGGTCTTTCTCTTCTTCTCCTTTTTTGGAATTCTTGGTTTCCATATGGCTTATGTAATGGGCAATATGGTCACTAAACTGGTTCTCTATAAATAGCTTCGCAGCTTCTGGTGTTTTCTCTAAGAACGCCAAAGGGCTGCCTTTGTGGGCTTGGTTGACGATGACTAGGGAAATGGCATTAGGCCCGTACTGCATTGTTTTTTGCATGCTCTGTTGGCCAATGCTTATCACCCAGGACATTGAGAGGAGTTTACATTGAAAAATGGAGGGGACATCCATAAATTGTTCGTGGAAATTATAGGCTTTTGTGCCTACATGGAGCACGATGGGGATTGTAATGGGCAATTGCCCTGTCTTTTTGTTCCTTAAGTCTATTGCTGAACCAATAGCGTATTGCCCAACACGTTTGGGCATGTCTTTCTTGAGTTCACTTTCTA
>CAJQOF010000138.1 GCA_905479855.1 uncultured Cytophagales bacterium | reverse complement strand
ATAAGCGTCTTTAAAAGTGTGCCATCTTTATTCCTTTCTGCCAGCACATGTAGGGCTGTTTGCTCTACGTTATTCTGAGCAGTAAGGTCTGCCCCTGCCGCCACCAAGGCTTGCAGGGCATCAAAAAAATCTCTATTACCTGCAGCATCATGTAGGGCAGTATTGCCTTTTTCATCCTCTTTATTGAGCAGTGTTGGGTCCTTGGCTATTGCACAAAGGCGCACTCTCAACGCTTTCTTTGCCGTGGCATTACACTTAGCTCCGGCAAAGTTAGCCTGTAATACTTTTTCTACCTCCTGCTTGATAAGCGCTTCATTGAATCGTGGTTTGTCTTTGTCCGGATCTGCAGGATTTTTGGGCGCTACAAGAACATCCGGAGCTGCAGGATTTTTGGGCCCTACAAGAAGATCCGGAGCTGCAGGATTTTTGGGCGCTACCGGCTTCTTCGGGGCTACAGGATTATCTGGAGCTGCAGGATTATTGCCAGGATCATCAGGTTTATCTGGATTTTTAGGATTATTAGGCCCTACAGGTTCATCTGGTTTGGTTTCATCCTTGTTGAAGAATGTGCTGCCTTTCAGGTTCTCTTCGTGGTCAGTTATAGGAGGATGCTTACACCCCACCTGCCCTAGCACCAGGCCTAGCAGGCACAGCGTCTTCTTTATGTTGCTCTTCATGGTGGTCTACTTCTCTTTTTCGAAAGCCCAATTTACGCATGAATGAATGGTTTTGCACAGCAACCACTGCCCTCGCTTATGGTTGTCTCATTAGGCCAAGCGTAAATAGCGTAAATTTGCTCCGTTCCACATCAACAATCAATCGCTATGAAAGTCGGTATTTTCTTTGGAGGGCCTTCGCGAGAACGGGAGATTTCCTTTGCGGGTGGCCGCACAGTGTACGATAACTTGGATAAGTCGTTGTTTGAGCCGGTGCCCATCTTTGTGGATAGCCTGGGCAACTTTATTCTTCTGCAGTGGCAGTACCTCTACAAGGGGACAATTCGTGATTTCTATCCCGCCAACGACTTGGTGCCACCAAGTGACTTCTCTATCTATATAGAGTCTTTGCGCAATTTAAGTGAGGAGCAGCTGACGCAGTTGATCAACCGGGTGGGGCAGCGCATTACGCCCGAACAGTTTTCCTCGCTGTTTGCTATTGCCTTTTTGGCGCTGCACGGCCCTTATGGTGAGGATGGCGCTTTGCAGGGGCTGTTGGAGTGGTACAAAATTCCCTATACCGGCACAGGTATCCTCGGTGCTGCACTGGGCATCGACAAGGTGGCACAGAAGCGGATGATGGCGCAAGCAGGCTTTGCCATACCGCGCCACAAAGTGATCCGCAGGAATACCTGGCAAGCAGCGCGTAATCAGTCCCTTCTTTTTGAAGAAACCATCGCCACAGTAGGCTTGCCCATGGTTATTAAGAGCCCTCGGCAAGGTTCCTCCATTGGCGTCTCCATTATCAAAGAGCGCGCAGTCGATCAGTTTATAGCCGCTGTCAATCAAAGCTTATTCATACAAGAAGTAAGCGCAGCTACGTGGCAACCGCTCACGCCTAAAGCCAAGCAGCAGTGGATCGGTTCACTTATTGACTTGCGCGAGGGCATTGGGCTGCCTGTGGCCATCAAGGGGGAAGTAATTGCTCACCCAGCTACGCTGCTGCAATACCTAGACCAACATTTTAGCGCCAGCCATGCTCCCCTCCTGCTGGAAAGCTTGCAGGGGGAAGAGGCTGTTTTGTGCGAAGCCTATATAGCGGGCAGGGAGTTTTCTTGTATTGTGCTGGAGGAAAACCCAGGCCAGCCGCTTGCCTTGCCTCCTACAGAGATGATAAAGGGAAATGCGCACTTTGATTATCGGGCGAAGTACTTGCCGGGTATTGTGCGCAAAGAGACGCCCATGCAGCTGCCGGCTGCGCTGCTCCACCAAATAAGAGCGGCTTGTTCTGCGCTTTTCCAAACGCTTGGCTTCCAGGTGTATGCACGCATAGATGGGTTCTACACGCCTAGTCATGCGGTTTATCTCAATGACCCCAATACCACCGCGGGGATGAATCCCTCCTCTTTTCTCTTTCACCAAGCTGCTGAAATTGGCCTCTCCCCTACTCAGCTGCTTACCTTTTTGATTAGGACTTCACTGGATGCTAGGATACGCACGCACAAGGCTGGGCCAGGCGCGATACAGCTCCTGGCCGACCTGGACCACCGAAAAACCGGTAGCCAACAAGATGCCCCTCCCAGGCTACGTGTGGGGGTCATTATGGGTGGCTTCTCTGCCGAGCGCCATATCTCTGTAGAGAGTGGTAGGAATATCTTCGAAAAGCTGGCCTCTTCTGGGATATATACCCCTGTCCCCCTCTTTTTGTCGGGCACGCCGGAGCACCACCGGCTTTTTGTGTTGCCCATCAATATCTTGCTGAAGGACAATGCAGACGATATCCATGAAAGGTTATTGCATCCTGCTGCCAAGCAAGATCAGGCGTTGATGACTTCTATCCGGCATGAAGCTGCTGCAATCATCCGCCAGTATGGCGATCCAGAAGGTTTGCATCCACCAGAGGCGCTTAGCTATGATGCACTAAGCGAACGCATTGATTTTGCATTCATTGCCTTGCATGGCCGCCCTGGGGAAGATGGTGCGCTGCAGGCGATGCTGGAGGAGCGGGGAATTCCTTACAATGGCTCGGGCCCGCAAAGTGCACAGTTGACCATAGACAAGTGGAGGACCAACCAGTTTTTGCGTACACAGGGTGTCCATGTGGCGGACCAGGCGCTCGTACACCAGGCAGCGTGGGCAGAAGATAGCGCAGCTGCCACTGAGAAC
>CAJQOF010000137.1 GCA_905479855.1 uncultured Cytophagales bacterium | reverse complement strand
CTCAAAAAAAGGAGCATTCAACAGTTGTGGTGTTATAAAAGAGCTGCCTGCCAAGCGTGGTAGCATCATGCCAGAACGGCTGCACTGCGCGGAGCAAATGTGCCGCGCGTTTTTAGGCTGCTTGAATTATAGGTAGCTTTGTTTTCTTTTACTTCGTGCCCCACGTACAACAGAACGCCCTGCAAAACAGCGGTGCTCCCTTATGTGCCGCTTTTGGGCCCCCAATACATTTATACAACGATGATCGTAATCAATGATTTAACCTACAAGATAGGGACCAGAGCGCTTTATTCGGACGCTTCTTTGCACATTAAGCCCAAAGATAAGATTGGGTTGGTGGGGCTCAACGGCACGGGGAAGTCCACGTTGCTACGGTTGATTACTAGGGACTTAACGGCTGATAAGGGTTCTATTAGCCAACGAAAGGACTGTACCATTGGCTTCCTGAACCAGGACTTGCTCTCTTACCAAACGAATGATAGCATTCGTAGTGTGGCCATGATGGCTTTTGCGGAAGCTGTGGCTGTACAGAAGAAGATAGAGAAGGTGCTGCACCAGATGGAGGTGAATTATCATGATGACTTGGTAGACCAATTGGCGGGGTTGCAAGAGAAGTTTGAGCACCTGGGAGGGTATGAACTCCAGGCCAAAACAGATGCGGTGCTAGAGGGGATGGGTTTTTCTACCTTAGACCTAGAGCGGCCGCTCGATGAATTTTCTGGGGGATGGCGCATGCGGGTGATGTTGGCCAAGCTCTTGCTCCAAAAGCCTTCTATACTGCTACTGGATGAGCCTACCAACCACCTGGACATTACGTCTATTCAGTGGGTAGAGAATTATCTCCAAAGCTATAACAGCGCCTTTATTGCGGTTTCGCACGATCGTAGCTTCCTAGACCAGGTGGTTACCAAGACGGTAGAGGTTACCCAGCAGCAGCTGCACGTATACATGGGCAACTATAGCTTTTACGAAGAAGAAAAAATTACACGCGCGGCACTGCAACAGAATGCTTATGCCAATCAGCAGAAGAAGATAAAGCAGACAGAGGTCTTTATAGAACGCTTTCGTTCTAAAGCCAGCAAAGCCACGCAGGTGCAGTCTCGCGTTAAGGCGCTGGGCCGCATGGATAAGGTGGAGCAAACGGTGAATTCTTCTTCCATGGTAAGGTTCAACTTCGTTATCAAACAGCAAGCCGGCAAGGTAGTGGCCACCATCGACCATCTAAGCAAGGCTTTTGGCGCGCTAGAGATATTGAAGGAGGCGAGTGCCAAGGTAGAGCGTGGTGATAAGATTGCGCTGATTGGGGCCAATGGAAGGGGGAAATCTACGCTGCTGCGGATAATTGCTGGCCAGGAGACGGCGGATAGTGGAGAGAGCACCCTGGGCCACAATGTTTGTTCGGCGTTTTTTGCCCAACATCAGTTGGAAGCACTGCAGCTGGAGAATACGATACTGGAGGAGCTCAAAAACACTGGAGCGGTAAGGACGGAGGCGGAGTTGAGGACTACGGCGGGGATGTTCTTGTTTAAAAAGGATGATGTGTTTAAGAAGATTGGGGTGCTTTCTGGGGGTGAAAAGTCGCGGGTGGCACTGGCCAAAACTTTGCTCTCGGAGGCGAACTTTCTGCTACTGGATGAGCCTACCAACCACTTGGACATGATCTCTATTGATATTTTGGCGCAAACCTTGGAGCAATACGCCGGTACTTGCCTCCTCGTTTCGCATGACCGCCACTTTGTGGCCCGCGTAGCCACCAAAGTTTGGTATATAGAAGACCTCAAGATCAAAGAATATCCTGGTACCTACGACGAATATGCTTATTGGCAAAAGCAAAATGGGGGGGTGTAACCACTACCACCCCAACCACCTCCATCTTCAGGGCCATCATCTTTAGCTGGGGATGGCGTCCCTAGGCAGGTTCCACCAGAAAGAGGGGTTGGTCAAACTCTACCGGAGAGGCATCCTCCACCAAGATCTTGACAATGGTTCCTGCAACGTCGGCTTCTATCTCATTGAAGAGCTTCATCGCCTCTATAATGCAGAGCTTTTGCCCTGGCTTTATGGTGTCCCCGACCTTGACAAAGGCACCCACCTCTGGGCCAGATGAGCGGTAGAAGGTACCTACCATGGGGGACTTAAATGCGATATGGTTGCTTTCTTCGGGCCCGTTAGCAGCTTCTTCGGCCGGCTTTGTTGCTTGGCTAGGAGCCCCCATCGGGGTGCCAGTGGTTGCTGGGGCCATTGTGTGCACAACGGCTGTATTCCTCTTTACAGCCAGCTTAACTTGCTCTGTCTCTATATTTACCTCTTCTAGCCCAGACTTGGCAATAAAGTCAATTAGCCCTTCTATCTCTTTTATTTTCATAGTTTATTTTTTTATCCGCTCTACATAACCGTTTATGCGGGTATCAACCTTGAGCCTGTCCCCATTATCAATAAATAAGGGTACTTGAATCTGCATGCCTGTTTCTAGCGTAGCGGGCTTGAGTGTCTTGGTCGCCGTATCTCCCCTAAATCCAGGCTCTGTATACGTTACTGCCAGCTCCACAAAGGGCGGTAGCTCGCAGTTGAGCGGTTTTTCACTCTCTTGGTGAAAGAGAATGGTAACTTCCTGGCCCTCTTTGAGCAGTTTGGGCGCGTTAATCAACGATGCTTCCAACACAATTTGCTCGAAAGAGCCGCCGTCCATAAAGTGATAGTCTACACCATCTTGGTAGAGAAACTGGTGAGGCCGCTGCTCTACCCTAACGACATCTATCTTGACGCCTGCGTTAAAGGTATTCTCAATGACTTTGCCAGAGGTTAAATTCTTGAGCTTGGTACGGACAAAAGCCCCCCCTTTTCCTGGCTTTACGTGTTGGAACTCTACAATGTTATAAAGGTTGTTGTTGAATTTAATGCACAGTCCATTTTTAAAATCACTTGTATTCGCCATTTCTTGTTTGTCTATTTTCGGGTCGGCTGTAAATATACCATGCAGCTAAGAGAGGGGCTCAACCATCACGGGTTTTTTTCTTGTTCCATGACTGTTTTAATCTCATCGTGGGAAAGGCCTGTCTCTTGCATTATTTTCTCCATATTCGTTCCCGAACGGTGTAGCATTAGAACGTAATTAGTAATCGCCCGGTTTTTCTTCTCTAATGCTTCAGATTGCTTTTTTAAAGTATTAGACTGCTCTTTCAATGCTTGATCCTTCTCTTCAATCACCTGGTCCTTCTCTTCAATCACTTGAGACTGTTTTTCAATCTTATTGTCTTTTTCTAGCCCGTCTCTCCGTTCATCTTCCAACTTTTTGTCGAGTGTTGCAAACACCTCTTGTACTTCATCTTCCAGCTCCATATTTCTCTGCAAGTCACTATCACAGACTGCACGTTCTAAACGACGCATTACAGCACGGTATTCTTTGGGGTACGTTTCCGGATCAAACTCTAAGAAATGCCGGTTGCCTTTTACCGCTCTTTTTTGTTCAAAAACGGCCAAGAATTCCTCCAACTTGCAGCGATGAGCATTTTCTAAATAAGGGATCTGGATGATGATGCCTTGGTGCATCAACAAGTCAACAAACGCTTCTCCTTTGGGCAGTGGTAGTTCTGTGCCAAGGAGAACATCCATAAGTCGGTTCTCCACCCTTACAACCGGCGCCGAGATAGCCTCTAATGTATCTCCTAAGAAATAAATAGCAATAATTGGCCGGTCTTTTCCATCTGCATCTTGCTGCAGGTAGGCATTGCCCAAATACCGCCGAAAACGCTGGATTTGTGCCCAGTATCTTGCTTTCTGAATCTCTATAATGACTTTCTTTTCCTCACCTTTGCTTGTCTTAATCGTAGCGGTGAAGTCCATGCGCTGCAGGTAAACATTGAGTTGGCCCCCTTGTTTAATTTCATCTTGAATGGACGATGGCAGGTCTTTGAACGCCTTTTCGTCAATTTGGAAGGTGCTCTCTTGCGGCAAAAAGTCTAGTTGCACAATCTCTTCTTGCAGGATTTCCCCTAAAAGCAACTTCGCGCTCTTGGGGTCGTCCATCAAGTACTTGAAAACAACATCGTAAATGGGGTTGGCTATTCTCATGGGTAACACTTTAATAGGCTTGGCCTCCACTTCGCCTTCTGCACCTGGTTTAAGCGAATGTATCTTGGGGGCACCCTCTTCTCCAAATAGAAATCACTGGCAGCAGCAAGTAGGTGGCTGCTCATTATTCTTTATGCTTTGTTAGGTACCCGGCAACGCCCTCTTGGGTCGGCTTCAGCGCTTCTTGGCCCGTCTTCCAGTTGGCGGGGCAAACCTCGCCGTGTTGTTCTGTATAGTGCCACATAGCTACAATGCGCAGCATTTCCTCCACACTTCGCCCTAACGATAGGTCATTGACGCTTGCATGCCGTACTATCCCCTGCTTGTCAATTAAGAAAGTGCCTCTGTAAGCAATTGGATCGCCATGGAACTCCATCTTCCCATCCTCCGTAAAGTCCCACATACCGCCCAGCACACCGTAGTTAGCGGCAATGGTTTTGCTGGTATCCGCAACAATGGGATAGGTTACGCCCTGTATGCCACCCTTCTCTCTGGGGGTATTTAGCCAAGCTAAATGGGTTTCTTCGGTGTCGGTAGAGCAGGCCACCACGGCCACGCCTTTCTGCTCAAACGCATCTAACTGCGCTTGGAAAGCAATCAGCTCGGTGGGGCAGACAAAGGTGAAATCTTTGGGATAGAAAAAGAATAGCACCTCCTTTCGGCCCATAAATTGTGCCAACGAAAAATCGTGCACAATGGTGTGGCCATTGATAACGGCAGAAGCTTCAAACTCCGGCGCGTTGTTGCCTACTAAAGTCATAGCAAGATATTTAGGTGAATGAATAGGAGAAAAAAAGCGCTCTTATGCGCAGCAGGTGCCGTGTGTAACACCATTTAGGCCACCCCAAGGCGGCTTGGTAGCGCACCCAGCGCAGCCGCAATTTAGTGAGGTTGGTAGCCATTGCAAAATTGCCCCCGCTATGGCCTAACCGGTAGTGCCTGGCTACAGGGTCAATAATGAACGTTAGCAGTTACAGACAACAAAGGGCATTGCGCGTACATTGTTTCCAGCTATAGGGGCAGGTGTCGGCTTTTTCAGGTGGCCCACTTTCCCTACCTTCACCGGCTAATGATTGACCAGAAAAAAATGGGATTATCCACCGGGAAGGCAATGCGCAGGCTTTTTGCCTTCTTAAGCCCCTACAACGTCTCCTTTTACTGCCTGATTTTCCTCACCTTGCTGTTGGGAGCGATGGCGCCGCTGCAGCCTTATCTGGTGCAGCTTACTATTGACCGCTACATTGCATTGGGTGATTACCGGGGCTTGACGCGAATGGCGGCCTTGCTTGTGGGGTTGGTTGCTCTCCAGAGTATAGCGCAGTACTGCCAAACTTACCTTGCTGACTGGCTTGGGCAAAATGTGGTTAAAGACATTCGCGTTCAGCTCTATGCGCATGTCCTCCGGCTGCGCACGCGCTTTTTGAACGAGACCCCTATTGGGCTACTGGTAACCCGTTGCATCTCTGATACAGAAAACCTGGCCAAGGTATTTGGGGAAGGTATGGCAGCGCTGGCGGGGGATTTGTTGCAAATGCTCTTCATGGCTGTGCTGATGTTTTTCATCAACTGGCGGTTGGCTTTGCTCAGTTTGGCAACGATGCCCCTGATGCTACTCCTCACCTATGTCTTCAAAGAAAAGATTAAAACTGCCTTTAGCGTGGTAGGGAAATCAGCTTCCAATCTCAATGCTTTCACCCAAGAACGCATTGTGGGCATGAATATGGTGCAAATATTTGGCCGAGAGCAACAGGAGTTCGCCCGCTTTAAGGCGCTGAACGAAAGGGTCCAAAACGCGGGCATAAAAGCTGTACAATACTATGCACGTTACTTCCCGCTTCTCAGCGTTATCAACGCAACATCCATCAGTTTGCTTATTTGGTACGGTACCCAGTGTGTGATGCAGGGTACAGCCACGCTGGGCCAGCTAGTGGCATTCCTCATGTATATCAACCTCTTCTTTCGGCCCCTTCACCTTATAGCAGATCGCTTCAACACGCTGCAGATGGGCGTGGCAAGCATGGAGCGGATCTTGGGGCTGCTGGAAAATGGAGAGGAGGCAGATAACAGGGGCACCTATATTCCCAAGCAACTGCAAGGTGCCATTGCATTTGAAAAGGTATGGTTTGCTTATAAAGGCGAGCACCATGTACTCAAGGACATTTCCTTCCACATACCGCCCAAGAAATCTTTGGCCATTGTGGGGACCACAGGCGCGGGCAAGTCTACCTTGGTCAATTTGCTCGAACGCTTCTATGAGGTACAAAAAGGAGCCATCCGTATTGATGGGGTCAACATCCAAGACTATGCCCTCCAACCGCTCCGCCAGCAGGTAGGTCTGGTGGCGCAAGATGTATTTCTCTTTTCCGGCACTGTCCATGAGAATATTACGCTCAAAAACAGTGCGATCTCTAGGGAACGTGTTATGGAGGCTACCAAGCTGATAGGCATGCATGATTTTATTACGCAGCTACCTGGTGGCTATGGTTATAATGTAATGGAGAGGGGCATGACACTCTCCATGGGGCAGCGCCAGCTGTTGGCCTTTGCGCGGGTGCTGGTGTATGATCCTGCCATCTTGCTATTGGATGAGGCCACTGCTTCTATGGACAGGGAAAGTGAGCGGCTTATCCAGAAGGCTACGGCCACCTTAATGCGGGATAGAACTTGTATACTTATTGCGCACCGCCTTGCTACCATCCAGCATGCAGACAACATTGTGTTGCTAAAGAATGGGCAGATCCAAGAGGAGGGAACGCACCAAGAACTGCTAGCGCGTGGGGGGCACTATGCGGCGCTGTATCAGCCCACCTCCTTTAGTGGTTAGTGCGTAAATTTGGCTGCAATTTTATGCACCAAAACAGAAAGAATTATGGCCAACAAGATTAGAGTAGGCACAGACAATTTTGCTAAGTTGCTGCTGAAGAGCGATGTGTTTGTGGACAAGAGTTTGTTTATCAAGGAATTTTTGGAAGATGGGGGTGACGTGGTGCTGATCACCCGACCACGGCGTTGGGGGAAGAGTATGAACATGGACATGTTAGCCCGCTTTTTTGCTATTGAGGTGGATGAACAGGGCACTCCGCTACCAGAGGAAGAACGTTTTAATAGGAAACTTTTTGCTGGCGGGGAGGTGGACCTGGGTTTAGGTACGGGCCAGAAAAAACAGCTTAAGCCACTTAAAATTTCTGAGCATAACGAAATAATGGCAGGGTATCAAGGTCAGTTTCCGGTTATTAGCATTGGGCTAAAATCAGTAGAGGGAAGTTCTTATGAGGAGATAGTGGAAGCGCTCAAAACACAAGTAATGAACCTTTATGCCAAGCATAGGTACCTGGAAAAATATAGCGCCCCCCAAGAGAAACTATTAACGGATGTACAAAAGGAGAAGCTAAAACACTACTTTCAGGGGCCCTTTAATGAGGAAGACATAAAGAGCAGCCTGCTTTTCCTTAGCGAACTCTTGTACAAACACTTTGGCAAGCGAGTCTATGTGCTCATAGACGAATACGACACGCCCATCCATAGTATTTATCTCCAGGTTGCCAAAGAAAATCCAGCGCAATTAGAAAAAGTGCTCAAATTGTTCAGAAGACTCTTTGGGGATGTGTTTAAGTCCGACGAATATTTAGAAAAAGGGTTAATTACCGGCATTTTGCGTATTGCCAAGGCAGGCCTCTTTTCTGGTATAAACAACCTAAGTGAATGTTCGCTACTAGACAAACATTACTGCTCTTCCTATGGTTTTACCGAAGCAGAAGTAGCAGCGCTCATGCAGGAAATACCCATCCAAACCACACCGGAAGAAATGGGACACTGGTACAATGGTTACTCCTTTGGTGGGCAAAGCACAAGGATGTATAATCCTTGGTCGATCATGAGCTGCTTGCGCAATGAGGGGGTATTGGACCATTATTGGATAGATAGTGGAGGTACTGGACTGGTTGATCAGGCGTTGCTTGGTGATAATGTGCAAGAGGACTTGCAAGCGCTGGTGGCGGGAGAGAGCATTGAGCTAGCTATTGCGAAGGACATTAGCTTCATGGACATCAACAAGCCCAAGGGGCTCTTTAGTCTTTTGTTGTTTAGTGGCTACCTCAACCCGGTGGCAGGTGATGCCGCAAGAGGGCGTTATCAACTTGCCATCCCCAACCATGAGGTGCAATACATCTATGAAGAACGTGTACAAGAGTGGGTGCAGAACAAGCTGCATATAGATGATAAAGACTATGAAGACTTAATCACTTTGTTCGAAGCGGGGGATTTTGCTGCGTTTAAGGAAGAGCTGCAAAAGCTACTGGCGGTTGCTGCCAGCTTTTTCCAAACAGGCAGGAGGAATGGGGAGGTCTTTTATAACGGGTTTATGTTTTGCCTATTGACCTTCTTGTCCCCTCGCTACATTAGTGAGCGGGAAAGCGGCACCGGAAGACCAGACGTAATGTTGATTCCCAAAATCGGAAAAAAAAGGGATCAGGCGTTCATTATTGAGTATAAGGTCCGCAAGGAAGTGGAAGACCTTGAAGCGGAGGCAAAGTCTGGCTTAGCGCAGATAGTAGAGAAGCATTACCTTGCCAAGGTCAAAGAACATACCCACGTAAAGTCCATCTGGCAAGTTTCCATGGCCTTTTGTGGTAAAGATGTGGCCCTGGCCTATGAGCGGGAGGAGATCTTATAACGGCCTTACG
Organism: uncultured Cytophagales bacterium; assembly: GCA_905479855.1. Taxonomy (GTDB): domain Bacteria; phylum Bacteroidota; class Bacteroidia; order Cytophagales; family Amoebophilaceae; genus UBA8403. Next base: position 1,660 of record CAJQOF010000137.1, on the reverse strand, counting down.
CTCACATCTCTAGGTCTATAAGGTGGCCTAGTCGTACAAAAGATACTTCTTGCGTAGTGCGTTATACGCCGCCAAACCTTCTTGCCAGCTAGCCCTAATTGCCTCTTCGGAAAGCCCAGCTTCGATTTGTTGGCGTAGTAGATCACTACCTGCATGAATATCAAAAGTAGGGCCAAAGAAAGCAACTTCCAGTTGCGTAGCCAGTTGATAGCAGCGCAGCAAATAGTGCAAATCAAGACAATTAGTACACACTACATTGCGCAAGTCCATACCAAAGCAACGTTGGTCTTGGTGCTTGGGGTACTTTGCCTTATCAGGAATACTCATTGGTGTAAACTCAAACCCGCCAAAGCTGGGAGCTGGATAGCCGAGTACTTGGAATGGGAAAGGCGTGCCCCTACCTGCACTGATGGTGGTGCCTTCGAAAAAAACAAGCGCAGGGTATAAGGCTATAGCCTGGTCGTTGGGCAGATTAGGCGATGGAGGAATGGGCAAAGAGTAGGGTGTTTGGTGGGTATAGTGCTTAACAGGAATAACGGTCAGGGAACATTGCCGTTGCTCTTGGAGCCAACCTTCTCCATTGATCATGCAGGCCATTTCACCCAGCGTCATGCCATGCACCAGAGGGATAGCGTGTTTCCCTACAAAGGACTGAAACTTGAGGTCTAGCAGAGGGCCATCTACATAGTGCCCGTTGGGGTTGGGACGGTCCAGCACAATCATGGAGCACTGATGCTCAGCGCAAGCTTCCATCACATAATGGAGCGTACTTAAGTAGGTATAGCACCGTACCCCTACGTCTTGTAGGTCAAAGACAACGATATCTACATCCCCGAGCATCTCTTGGGTTAGTTTTTTTGTCTTGCCATATAAAGAAATGATGGGTAAACCCGTAGCGATGTCTACACCGTCCGCAACAGCCTCACTCGCCCCGCTATCGCCACGGAAGCCATGCTCAGGCGCAAAAACTTTCTGCACGGCAACACCCTTCCCAACCAAAAGATCTACTAGGTGTTGCTCCCCTATACACGAAGTTTGGTTCACCACCAGAGCCACTCGCTTGCCCTGGAGCAGGGGAAGATAGGCCTGCTCTTGCGCTGCGCCAGTCTGGATAGGTTGCTGCTGCGGCGTGGTTGCACAGCTTAAGCAAAAGAATAACGATAGCCAACCGAATTGTTTTTTATACATAATAATAACGTTTAGTGCGTAATTTGTGCCGCCTGCTACCTACAGCCAGACTACCTTTTCATCAATAAATATAAAGTTTGAACACTGCCTACTTCATTGCCCGCCGCCTCCGCCAAGCCCCAGGCAAGGTCTTCACGAATATAGTGCATAAAATTGGCGTTATCAGCGTGGCCCTCGGCCTCTCCACTACGCTTATTGCTTTCTTGATCATGCAGGGCTTTCAGCAAAATATAACAGAGAAGTTGACCAGCTTCAGCGGGCACCTGCAAGTAGCCAAGTATTCTTTGAATAGGTCCTATGAAGAAACACCGCTGGATAAGGGGAAAATAGCGGGTTTACAGCAAGCATTCCCAGGCGCTATTAAAGCGATCAAAGCTTTTGCCCACAAAGCCGTATTGCTTAAAACCGCTGAGGATGTAGAGGGAATTGTGTGCAAGGGGCTGGATCCTGAAGCAACGCATGAAAACCTGGC